>UQZM01000003.1 GCA_900545615.1 uncultured Collinsella sp. | reverse complement strand
GGTTCCTGACGCCGGCGCGCGTGCTGCGGATGGCCCTCGGGGAGGACGCCTCCGCCCTCATGGACGCGTTCGGGATAGAGGAGCTGGCGCCCGGCGAGCTCGACCTCACGCCCGGCTGCATCGAAAGGGCCAGGGCCGCGAGGGGCGAGGGGCCGCTGGCGGGATAGGCGGCGGGCCGGGACATGGGCCGGAGGGCCCGTTGCGCTGAGTCCGGAACGGCTGCGCGGCGGGCTGGCGGAGCATGCGGCGGCGGCATGGGGGCACCGGACTCCACAGCCCCTCCACCTGCGGAAACGAAGTGATGGCCAGGTGCCGGGAGCTATTTCCGCGTTGCGCTAGCTGCGGAAACGCGGGGTCCGTTCAGGCTGTTGCGTTGAGATTGAAAATCAACCTCGGCCACAATCTCGCTCCTATAGAACGGCACGTCAGAAGCATCAACCGGCCACAAGAAGTTTTCACTCAGTCCCTTAAGCCGGCACGCGTTGAAGAACAGCGGACGAAACAATGATTGAAGGGCGCTCGAGTGCCGCCCAGGCACCGGGGCAGGAACACATACGCCAGGGACGTACGTTTTCGTAGCAAGCAAGAACATTGCCATTGCGATCGATAAAGGCGATGTCGATGGGATAGGCCATAAAGCAGGTGTGAACCGAGGAGCAGCGCGGAAACGCCATGACAAGCGGCAGTCCGCTGGCGGCAATCGGCCGCCGTCCCAGCATGCCGCGCAGACGCACGGTAAACGACTCCGCCACCACAAACTCGGCCGGCGTCCAGCCCAACCTGTTGAGCGCCCGAGCATAGGCGATATAGGACGAGACCGCGGTCACATGACCACCCCCGGACGCCATGGATCGATCGTCACCGCGCGTTCATGCGTGAGCACGGGCGGCGCCCCCAGGGAAACGCCGGCGATGCTCAGCGAACTCGGCCACGGCTCGTAGCGCATGGTGCAGGTATAGGTCCTAAACGTGCCAGAAAGAGAGAGCAGACCACCATCCGATGACGCCGTGCCTTGCTCGCTCGAGACCTCGACCTGTAGGTCATATCCCTCCATGGCATCCTGAATCTGAGCTTGAACGGTCGCGGAAGCGTCAATGGAGCTCTCGTCACCCTCCCCGCCCGGCGCCACAGCGTGCGCAAGCACGATGTCGGGCACCACGCGGTCGAAGCGCGCAACCGCGCCGGCAAAGATCATGACGTTGTACGCGATGAGAGCCAGCACGAGCAGGACAGGCGTGACCACGGCCATCTCGACCGTCGCCTGGGCACGCTCCTCGTGCAAGGCCGTGCGAATGCCCATTACGACCCACCGCCAAAAGCTCCCACCAGCGTGGCAACATCGACAGTGAGCGGGATGGAGCCGCCGCCGGGCAGCGGAATCTCCGCAAGCGTGAACACCGCGCCGCTGATGGTGCGCTCGACGTGATACTCCAAGGCCTCGCAAAGTGCCTTGGGGTCAGTCACGCCCAAGGGGATTTTTCGCAGGGTATCTTGAGTTTTGGAGATGCCTGCGATATCGGACCCCGGACTTTTGATGACATTGGCGGTATCGGTCAGCACCGGTTTTCGCAGACGCAAATCGCACGGTTCGAGCCCCAGCGCCGCCACGGAGGACGAGACGGTGTCACCGAGCCAGGACGCGATGGAGCCCAGCGCGCCGCTACCCCCTCCCAGGCCACCGATCAGCTCTCCCATAAGCTCATCGGCCGCACCCTGGATGTCTCCGTACCCCACAAGCAGGCGGCCCCAAACATCCATAACGCCGTCGAGCACGCCGGCAACGCCGCCCGAACGCTCCTCCAGCGTCGAGAAAAACCGCGAGAGAACGTTATTTTGTGCCGTCGCATCATCGGGTGCGAGTACTGCAGCAGAAATTGCACCACGATCGCCAAGCTCGACTGCCGTGTTAAACGAAGAGTTGAGCTCGTCGGGACTCGTGACACCGCCCGAGACCGCAAAGGCGACCACGCCGTTGCGACCGGGCGGGGCGATGCGCGGGCGCTCGCCCGAAAGCTCTTTGATGGCGGTATCGAACGCATTGCCCGCACGGTCGGCTTCGTCCTCGGTTTGACGCTCGAGTTCGAGTTCCTTGTTGCGACAGTCGACGTAGTCCTCCAGGGCGTCTTTAAACTTGTCAAAGTGATACTCGAAGCCGTTTTTGATAGAGGTTGAAGGCGCCGCAACAGCACCAAGCGACGCAACGCCAAAATGGCATTTGCTGCATTTATCCTGCCCATCGTAATCGGCAACCGAAGCAAATCCGCTCGGCGTTCCTTTCTTATAGTTAGGGCAGGTCGTTCCGTAATGCAGATACGCCTTGCCATCGTTCACGCTCGTCGGCCACACTGCATCGGTGTAGAGCTCGGTCGCCCGAACCTCATCAGAGTTGCGCGGCAGCAGCGGAATATAGGAGGAAACCCTGTCTCCGTTCTCGGTTATATATGCCCGATCGACCTCCGCGCTCGCATAGGTATAAAACGCCTTACGCGCCGCAGACTCGGCCTTCATCTCGACACTCGAGCCTTGGGGCTTCTCATTTGTCAGACGCCAATGGTAGTAGTCCTTCGCGCGATCAAGGGCAACTTGAGGCTCCCACGTAACGCTCGATGAGTAATGCGGATTTTGAACACCGGAGAGATCCGTTAGGCTTTTTGCGCGCTCCCACATACACGAACAGCTGCCGACCGAACCTTTATCCGATCCACCGCAATCCGCTAGCCAGGCACGCTCTTTGGCCTTCGCCGTCTCCTCCGATGCTTTTTGTAGCTCCTCGGCCGCGCGCTCCAGATCTTCCGACGCATCTTTAATGGCATCGGTCGAGATTTCGGATCCTTCGAGCGCAACAAAATCCGACTCGGATGTCCTGGGCACGGCAAGCGCCGTACCGGTATAGGTCACACCGTCGGTATCCTGCGCCGATACTGCCTGCATGGCACGCGCGGCAACCAGGTACGGCAAGGCGGTCTCAATCTTTTGCAGGCCCTTTGCCGCACTTTTGGCAAACTTGTTACGTGTTTTAATGATCTGGGTTCCCGTATCGATGATATCGCTGCCGACAACCTCGGCGCCCGGAATAAGAATGGCAACCAAGCCGGTGCCGATCGTGGCAAACCCCGCCAGGCCCAAACTCAAAATGCTCGCATCCACCACCGTGGCGGCCGTGTGATAGGACGACACCACGTTGGCGCCCGCCAGTGCACCGCTATCGGCCGCCACCTGGGTATCTCCGGCGCGCGACATGCTCCATATCGCCGCGGTCGACGAAAACAGCAGCGTAAGCACCGCCAGAATGACAACCGCAGAGGAGAGCGTGGTATAGGCCCCGTCTTCGATAAACAAGTCGATACCGGCACGGCCCATAAAGCCGCCCCGCTTGCGGCGAGCGCCTGGTCGACGGCGAGCCGCAAACCCTTGCGTCGCCCGCAACAGGCAGCGCCTAATCCCATGCAGCAATCCATGAATCATAATCTCCCTCCAGCCATTCGGGACGCGATCGATACGAGACGTCGACCTTGAGCTCGACATAGCCGCCCTCACCCGCACTGCCCATGGCCTGCACAAATGCACCGATCACGGGCAGCGGCTTAACCTCGCCGGCAACAGACACGGACGAAACGCCACCGGCACCGGCCCGCCCCAACTCGATATCCCACGACAGCGGCCCGCCGGCATGAAAAATCGAGACGTTGGGCACCGCGGCAAGTCTGCGGCGAGTGAACTCCTTAAGGTCATCGTCGTCCTCCACCGTCGTCGTGGTCATAAGCCGCGCGGTCTCGGCGGCGGCAGACTCCATGACTGCGCGCGTATAGAGCAGGCACACCGGCTGCAACGCGAGCAAGATAAGCGTCAAAAACGTCGGCAGCAAAAAGGCGGCCTCGACCGTAGACTGCGCCCGATCCTCGCACGCGATATCAATACAGTGCGATGTCCTTAGCGCCCGTAGCAGCATCGATAACCGACGATGGGGCGACGCCATGGGACGCCGCCCGCTCGACCAGTGCCGACAAGCGCCCATCGGTGCCAGCGCGCCAAAGCCCCGCGATCGCCAGCACGATCGATAACAGCGCCACGGTGACAATGGCGTACTCGACGGTCGACTGGGCAGATTCCTCACGCAGGACATCATGCATTTCACGACTCCTCCTTTGAGCTCGTTGTCCGCGGGACCAAGCGCACGGCACGCAGGCGGCACGAGGCATCGCCGGCATCCGCAGCAACCGTCACCATGTCGACCCAGCCTCGCCCATCGCGCACGATGGCGCCCCATACGTTGCCCTTAATATCGAGATAGCCGCTCAGGGCGAGCTGGGCCGTGGGCACCTCGCGGTAGGCGCGCAACAGGTCTGCCGCCGCCTCGGTCATCGGCCGGTCCTCGGACCATGCGAGCCGAACCGCAATCGCGTTGTCTGCAGACGGCTCCGTCGCGTTGGCCGCCCGCTCGTCGAGCGCCTGCAAAAAGGTCCGAGCCGTGACGGCGGCATTCTGACCGCCCAAATCTTGCGCGCCTTCCTCTTGTGACGCCGCCGCCAAGCCCGACCCCAAATCGGCAGCAGCGCCTGGACACTGCTGCCGCGCAACACCCAGCCCCCAAAGCGTCACCGCTATTGCCACGAGCAAACAGACGAGCACCAGCGGCGAACCGACAGGCCGCCTGCCTCCTACAGGCTGTTGATGCCGTCTTTGATCGCGTTCCATAGTTCTTCGACTTTGCTCTTAAACGCAACGATGGCGATAATCGCGATCACTACGAGCACGCCGACCAAGATGGCGTATTCGGTAGTGCCCTGCGCGCTCTCCTCCCGCAACAGCGCCTTGGCACGCTGGCGAGCGCGGATTGTCCGGCAAAAAGCCCAGCTCCAAGCCTTGCCCGCAATGTCGGTCATCGTGTTCATGTATTCCTCCCTACATCATCCCGCCTGCTCCCAGCAGCGGGCCCAATATGGACAGAAGCAACGCCGGCAAGATGAGCGTGCCGGTGGGAATCAGCAGCTTGACGGGCGCACGCTCGATCTCGCGCTCGACCGCGGCGCGATGGGCCGCACGGATCTCGCGACTTTGAGCAGCCAGCGTCTCGGCCAGCGGAGCGCCCAAGGCAAGCGCCTGCCCCACCGTGATGGCAAAAGTCTCGAGCGCCCTCACGTCCAAATCACGCGCGGCAGCCAACAGCTCGGCTTCGCGCGTCCCCACGCCCACCTGCCACGCCATGCAGGCTCGTTCAAGACGGACGGCCAGCACCGACCGACGATTGGCACAGAAAATCTCGAGCGCCGCGTCAAACGAAAGGCCGGCAGAAAGCCCCAGGCGCACCACGTCGATCATCTCGGACACCTCACCGAGCGACACCCGCGCCGGGCCGCCCGCCCCAATCGCGCCCTTCATTCGCGCAGTCAGGGCATCAATCACCGAGCAGCCCGCAGCAATGACCAGTACCGCCTCGCGCTTGCACGTCTCTGCAATCTTGCGAGCTTCCGCACGCTCCAAACCTGTCGCGGCAAATACACTCAGGGCACACAGACAAGCCGCGGCCCCGACCAGGGCACTCATAGCTCCACCCGCATAATGCGCCGGATAACTACCAGGGCAACGACGTTGAGAGCAAGTCCCAGCGCCACGGCGCCCGCACCAGCCGGCGTCGCAAGACCGCGGCGAAAGTCTGCCGAAAGCAAAGCCAGTACCGCGCACATGCCCGCCGGCATCGCCGCAACCATGTGTGCCGACATACGCGCCTGTGACGTCTTAACGTCCAGACGGCGTTTGAGCTCAATGCGCTCACCCACCATGCTCGACGCCTCGGACAGCAAGCCGGCAAGCGGAGCCCCGGTACGCTGCGATACTTTGAGCGCCAAGGTGACAAGCGAAAGGCCGGGGGCATCGATGCGAACGAGTAGGTCATCGAGTGCGTCGGTCGCCGAGATACCGCAATCGATTGCCGCCGCCACCCGCAAAAACTCGGTATGCACCGGCTCTTGCGCATGGGCGCCCACAAAGCGCATGCCCTGTGCCAGCGAATGCCCCGAGGCAAGCGACATGGATAACGCTGTGAATGCCTCGGGCATGGCCTCTTCTACATCATGCTGTTCGCGTCGGCGATCGAAGGTGTCACGCGCGGCGCCCACGCCAAACGGCGCCACCAGCCCCAAGACAAAGCCGATGGGCGACAACGACGCAACGGCCAGCAAAACGCTGCAGATACCGCTCGACAGCAGCAGAAATGCCAGACGAGCCGCGTTATCCTCAATAGCGAGCCCAAGGCGATCTGTGGGGATCAGCGACGCCCACGAGTGGGCAATCTTTGTCAGCAGGTCGTTTTCCGCCAACTCACGGGGCAGCTTCTCCGCCATCGATTCGAGCGTCTGGCGCGCCAGCTCCGCCGGCGGCATCCGCGGCACACGAGGCTCTGCCCCACACGCCGTCGCGACAGAAAGCCCCGCCAAACCCCCTACGACGAGGGGCATAGCGATCTCCATTCGTCCACCTCCTCTTGCGTGAGCGTTCCCGACCGCAAGCCCTCCGCAATAAACGGCGGCTCGCGGTCGAGCGTCCAGGTGCGCTCGGCGGCATCGAAAGTCACGTAGCGTTCGAGCTCAACACCGCCCGACGCGCCGCGGTGAACCCCCGAATATGAGGCCACAAAGCGCTTGCCATCTGCATGACGCTCGGACATCACGATGCCGTCGAGCGCCATGGCGATCTGCTCTTCGATAAGCTCACTCGGCAAATCGATGCCGTAGCGCGCAAGCAGCGTCAGGCGAACCACGGTCTCCTGCTCGGTACCCGCATGGAGCGTGGTGAGCGAGCCGTCGTGGCCCGTGTTCATGGCCTGCAGCATGTCGCAGCACTCGGCACCGCGCACCTCGCCCACGACGATGCGGTCGGGGCGCATACGCAAAGCATTGGTCACCAGGTCGCGAATCGTCACCGCACCCTCGCCCTCGATTGACGCCTCACGCGCCTCCAGACGAACAACGTGTGGGTGATGTGCAAACTTGAGCTCGGCGGAATCCTCGATCGTCACGATGCGCTCGCCGGTGGAAATCTCGCACGACAGCGCGTTGAGCAGCGTGGTCTTGCCCGACCCCGTGCCTCCCGCAACCGCCAAGTCCTGCCGCAACGACACCGCGCACGACAGCAGCTGCGCATACCAAAGCGGCAGTGACCCCAACCCCACAAGCTCGTCCAACGAACAGATACGGTCCGAGAACTTACGGATGGTGAGGATTGGCCCGTCGAGCGCCACGGGTGGAATCACCGCGTTGACGCGATAACCCGTCTTGAGGCGGGCGTTGACGATGGGGCTACGCTCGTCGATACGACGGCCGAGCGGCGAGATGATGCGGTCGATGAGCACACGGATCTGCTCGTCGTCCTCAAACGCGTGCTCGATGGGATACAAAACGCCACTGCGCTCAAAAAAGGCAGAGCGACAGCCGTTGATCATGATTTCGGTAACGGTGTCGTCCTCGATGAGCGGCTGCAGCGGTCCCAGGCCCACCACGTCATCTAGGATCTCGTCGATGATGGTCTCACGCTCAGGCGTCGCCAAGTCGGTCGGCTCTTCCACGTTGAGCGCCGCTTCCACTGCCGGACGTAGCTCAGAGCGGGCAAAGGCCGGGTCGACGTAGGCACTGATGCGCGCCACCTCGTCGTAGCCCATGCGGTCCATCACCGCACGCTTGGTGCGGCGTTTAACGGCACGGCGGCGTCCCGCATCAACGGGGGCAGCCGCAGCGGCCGCGCCAGCTGCTTTAATCCGCGTCTGCAGACTCATCGCGAATCACCCTCACGCGACCAGGGAAGACGGATGCGTGGGCGCTCGGTGCGGGTCGCGCGGTCGGCGACCATATCGCTCCAAGGACCGACGGCGCAGCCCAGTTCCACGAGCATCTCGCGCGTGGCCTCGCGCACGCTGGTCGCAAAAGCGCTCGTCTGACCCACTGCCTCGTCGGCACGACCGAATGCCATGAGCGCAGCCAAGTCCTGGCCGCCATCGGCAATGCGGATCTTGGAGCTCAGTGCGCAGGCAATCTCAAAGCGCATGGCGACGTCCTCGTCGGCACCGCGCGCACCAAACCGGTTGAACACGGCGCTCATGCGCGTGCGTGGCACGCCCACGCGGCTCGCCAGCTCAATGACGCGCGAAGCGGATGTCGCGGACGATACCGCCGCATCGCCTACGACCAGGCAACGGTCGCTCGCCGCCACCGCGGCGGCCACGGCATCACCCCAAAAGACCGAGGTGTCGACAAAGACCACGTCGGATTCGCGACGCAAAACATCGAGCAATAGCTCCACCGGACGTGCCATGAGCTCGGCCTTCTCGGGGGCCGCGACAGGTCCCCAAAGCGTGATGCCCGGGGCGACGCGCATCGATGCGGCCACGATATCCGACTCGGCAAGTGCGCCCGCCGCCGACGGCTCGATAAGTGTCGCTATATCGTGCGGGGTGTCGACATCCAGCAGATCGTATAGGTTTCCAAACATGAGATCCAAGTCGAGCACAGCGGCACGCAAACCCAACAGCGACGCCGCATGCGCCATGGTGGCAACGATCGTCGACTTGCCGCAACCGCCCGAACCCGAGACGGCGCAGACGACCGGTGCCCGACGCGACGGAATCGAAGCGTCCGCCGACAGCGCGGGGGCTGACGGTGCAGGAACCGGCGACACGGACGCGGGCGATAACATCCCCGTCTCCCCCGCCGCGGTCACGCGCTGAGCCCAAGCCGGCATGGCAGGCTGCCCGGGCTGCGGCTCCGAAGCCAAAGACGCAGCGGCACACGGCTCGCCGGCCCCGGCAAAACCCTCGACCTCGTCGAGCTCATCGGCCAGGTTTACGCCGTGCACGTATCCCATATCTTCAGCCAGAACGTCATCGCCATACGGTACCGGCCCTCCAGCGTCATCGCATGCAAGGGGGTCCCGGGGGCGCCGACCATGCTCGGCTTCCGCTTTTCCATATTCATCAACACGCGGGCCTCTTGTAGCGCGAGGCGCCCCGGGTTCCCTATCAACAAAAGCATCGGGCTCAATCGTCATGCGCCGATCGGAATCAACCGTTCCCTCGCCCGCGCGTCCGTTGCCGCACAAACTGTGCGCAGCGATGACCTCGGTCGCCCCCGCGCGAAACAGCCCTTCGATATCCGACGGGTCGAGTGTCTCGATCAACACGACGACGCGACTCACACGGCCCTCGGCCGTCAGGCGCGCAACGGTCTTCCGCACGTCTTCGGTATCGAACAGAGACGCCGCGATGATGGCGGCACCGCGGCGCGACGGAAACGCCCGCGCCATGGATACCAGCCCGTCCAGGTCGCCCACGCGAAGCACCTGCGCGCCCACATCGCGACCCTCGACTTCCTGCTGTAGCAGCCCGTAATCGCCGCACGCGCAGCACGCAAGCCAGATCGCCTTCATCACTCGTCGCCTCCGCTCTTTTTGCCGCGCGCCGTGGCGGGAATCGTCAAGCTGACCGTTCCCTTTCCCGAGGCTCCCAGCAATTCCTTGACATCTTCGGGGTCTGCCGCCAGCGTCACCCACTCGATCTTGCCTTCACGCGTGGCGCCGGCATCTTCGCTGGTATCGATCACGTACGCTCCGCACAAACGATCGGTCACGCCATCTTTTTGCACGTACACGTCCACATAGCTGCCCACGCCCGTGGCGCCGCCGACCGAGTGCTCGGCATCGACCGCCACCGAAACGGCAACCTTGCCTTTAGGCACCTCGAGCTTGTGGCTCTCGGCCTTGGTGTAGACATTGCAAATCACAGCGTTTTTGGGAATGCGCGAGGTCGTCACGTCGCCGCGCACCTGACGCAGCTCGGTCGCCGCATCACGCGGCAACAGACTCGCCAGCCATTCCTGAGTTATGACATTAGTCTCGTCGAGGGTCTCGCCCACATCGATATCGCGCGCCGCGACGCACACCTCAACGCGGTCGCCGCCGTATTTTGCCAAAGTCTCGGCCTGGGCCTGCTCGGCTTGCGAGCGGATCGACGAGCCGTAGACCATGCAGAGCGCCGCGGCAAGCACGCCCGCGACCAGACTGATGGCGATGCGCTTGCTCTTGTTCACGGCCGCTCCTCTCATGGCGGTGCCGGGCAAATGCCCGTACCACCATTGTCTTGACGACCAGGGCGCAAAGCGGCGCAATCGCAATCTTGGTTTTACGTGTCAAACCAATTGCTGACCAAAAGCTGACCAGCCCGTCAAGCTCGTGGCATGGTTTTGGTCAGAACGTCGGCAAAACGCATATTTCGAGACGCTTTGGCAGCAAAAAAAGCCGCCTCCCAAGCAGTTGGGAGACGGCTGTCATAGGAAAATTCAATTACAGATGAACATCGGGATCGAGCATTTGGGCACTCACGCGCATGGATGACGCCAGGTTTTGGAACGTCTCCAGGCGCAGACTGTCGATCTGTCCCGTGTCCTCGGCCTCGCGAACGGCACAACCCGGCTCGTGAGTGTGCGTACAATCGCCAAACCGGCACGCACGCGACGCCTCGACGATCTCGGGGAAGGCACGCGCCAGGCCCCGCTCATGCCCCACAAGCGGCAGGCTGCGCAGGCCCGGGGCATCGGCGATCACGCCGGCGTCGCCCGGCAGCGCCACCATCACGCGCGCAACCGTGGTGTGGCGACCTTGGTCATCACGCTCGCGCACGCCGCCAGTGGCCAGCGCATCGTGGCCCAGCAGCGCATTGAGCAACGTTGACTTGCCGGCGCCCGACTCGCCCAGGATCATGGCACAGCTCCCAGCCGGTACGCAGGCGCGCACCTCGTCCAGGCCGAGGCCCTCGGCAGAAGACGTCACGATCACGCGCACGTCCGGACCCACCAGACGGCGCACGCGGTCCAGATCGCGCTCGAGCTCATCGGCCTCGCAGCGGTCGGCCTTGGTGAGCACCACCACCGGCTCGGCATCGCAATCGAGCGCCAACACCAGTGAGCGCGCGACGCGATCGAGCAGCACCTCGCCGGCGCCGAGCGCCTGCACGATCAGCACGCTGTCAACGTTGGAGCAGAGCACCTGGCGCTCACCGCGGGCACGGCCACGCCAACGTTCAAAGCTCGTACGGCGCGGCAGTACGCACTCGATCACGCCCATGTCGTGCCCGGGAGCACGGCGAACCGCCACGCGGTCGCCCACGGCGGGCAGCAAGACCTCGTCCTCGCCACGCGACTTGGCAAACCCTACGGCATGCTCGGCACGAAACGTGTCGTCGGCAGTTGCCACCAGCGGAAACCCGCGGTCCAGGCGCACCACGGCACCGAGCTGCATCTGCTCGGGCTCCTCGGCCTGTGCGCAAAAGTCGTCAAATGCAGCCTGCTGAGCCGCATCGACCGGCAGGTCATCGAACGCCGGAACACCCTGTAACGCGTCAAGCCCCGGTACGCTTGCCAGCAGCTCCTCAGCAGATGCAGGGGCTTCGGTCGCGAGCTTCCGACGACGATCGCGCTTAGCCCGCGCCCCCGTCGTCTTTTTCTTCGCTTTAGCCTTAGCCTTGCCCACAGATGCCTCCCAGCACAAAACCACACAACTGAGCAGGTATTTTAAATCAAAAAGAGCTGGCCGGGCAAAGCCCGACCAGCTCACAAACTTTCCCTCAGCCCTTTTTCATCCGCGCGGGAGTAAAGCCAGCAAGGATACCGTAGGGCCCACCCCGGGAGTGTTTTCTTCTGAGCGATCCCGCAGCGCGAAGCGCGAGGACCAGCGAAGAAGAAAACACGCAGGGGCGGGCCCGGACAGGTTAACTTACTCCTTCTCGACCGCGCGCATGATCGCCTTGTAGATCTCCATCAGCGGGATGATCAGGAAGGCCAGGCCCAGGGCAGCGACAACGCCCTTGAGCTCAAGCGTCACGGGGCCAAAGAACATCTCGGCAAGCGTCGGCTGCACGGTTACGATCACCGTCAGCACCAGCGCCAGCGCGGCGGAAGCCCACAGCCACTTGTTCTGCTTCTTCATGGTGAACAGCGACGCACGACGGCTGCGCATATTGAAGCAGTGGAAGATCTCGACCATGTTGAGCGTGATGAAGGCCATCATCACGCCTTCCTCGTCGGCATTACCGGCGATCATATCGGCGATGTGGATGTAGCCCATGTCAAAGTACACGCCCACAAAGAAGCTCGCCAGCACCAGCACGGTGATGATCAGGCCCTGGACCACGCAGTCCAGACCCATATGTCCGGCAAAGACACCGTCCTTGGCGTTGCGCGGCTTGCGCTTCATGATGTCGCCCTCGGCATCCTCCATGCCCAGCGCGAGCGCGGGGAAGCAGTCGGTGACCAGGTTCACCCATAGCAGCTGCACCGGCTGGAAGATGGTAAAGCCGATGAGCGTGGCGATGAATACCGAGAAGACCTCGGCAAGGTTGGCCGAAAGCAGGAACTGGATGACCTTGCGGATGTTGTCGTAGATGCGACGGCCCTCTTCGCAGGCACCGATGATGGTGGCGAAGTTGTCGTCGGCAAGCACCATGTCAGCGACGTTTTTGGTGACATCGGTACCGGTGATGCCCATGCCCACACCGATGTCGGCGCGCTTGATGGACGGGGCATCGTTGACGCCGTCGCCCGTCATGGCGACGATCTGGTCGCGCGACTTCCAAGCCTCGACGATGCGGGTCTTGTGCTCGGGCTGGACGCGGGCGTACACGCCGTAGTCCTCGATGTGCGCGTCGAGCTCCTCGTCGCTCATGCGGTCGAGGTCGGCACCGGTAATGGCCTGGCTGCGGTCGGCGACGATGCCCAGCTGCTTGGCGATGGCCACGGCGGTGTCGATGTGGTCGCCCGTGATCATGACGGTGCGAATACCGGCGTCGTGCGCCTCGCGAATAGCGTCGGCAACCTCGGGGCGAACCGGGTCGATCATGCCGGACAGGCCGCAGAAGACCAGGTCATGCTCAAGCGCAGCGGGGCTGCAGTCGGCGGGAACCTCGGTGTAGGTGCGGCTCGCCAGCGCCAGCACGCGCAGGGCCTCGTCGGCCATGGCCTTGTTGGCTGCCACGAGCTCGGCACGACGCTCCTCGGTCAGGGGCACAACCTTATCGCCCTCGTAGATATGGGTGCACAGGCCAATCACCACGTCGGGCGCGCCCTTGGTGTACTGCTCGTACTCGCCGTCCAGGGTCTCGACGACCACGGACATCATCTTGCGGCCCGAGTCGAACGGGGCCTCGCCCACACGCGGGTGCTCGGCGGTCAGGCCGGTGAGGCCCGCCTTGCCGGCATCGTTGACGAGCGCGCACTCGGTCGGCTCGCCCACGGCCTCGCCCAGCTCCTCGTCCCACTGGGCGTCGGAGCACAGGGCCATGCCGGCCAGGAACTTCTCCTTAGGCGCAGCGAGCTCGTGCTTGACGACGGTCATCTTGTTCTGGGTGAGGGTACCGGTCTTGTCGGAGCAGATGGTCTGCGTGCAGCCGAGGGTCTCGACGGCGGAAAGCTTGCGGATAATCGCCTGGCGCTTGGCCATCTTGGTCACGCCGAGCGAAAGGACGATGGTCACGACGGCGACCAGGCCCTCGGGAATGGCGGCGACGGCGAGCGAGACGGCAACCATAAAGGTGTCGAGCAGGGCAGTCGGGTCGGTAAGGACGTTACCCACGCCGTGACGGATGATGTCAACGCCAAAGATCACGACGCAGATGACGATAACCATGATGGTGAGGATGCGGCTGAGCTCGGCGAGCTTCACCTGCAACGGCGTGAGCTCTTCCTTGGCCTCGGCCAGGGCACCGGCGATCTTACCCATCTCGGTATCCATGCCGGTGCCGACCACGACGGCGCGGCCACGGCCGTACACAACGGTGGAACCCATGTAGCACATGTTCTTGCGGTCGCCGAGCGGCACGTCGTCGGCGCCCGCGGCAAGCTCGATCACGTTGGCGTGCTTCTCGACCGGCACGGACTCGCCGGTGAGTGCGGCCTCTTCGATCTTCATCGTGGCGCTCTCGAGGACGCGGCAGTCGGCCGGGACCGAGTCGCCCGCCTCGAGCATGATCACGTCACCGGGCACGAGCTCGGCGCTCGGCAGGTGTACGAGCTTGCCGTCGCGCAGCACCTTGGACTGCGCCGCGCTCATTTCCTGCAGGGCCTCGAGGGCCTCCTCGCTCTTGGCTTCCTGGACCACGCCCAGCACCGAGTTGACGATAACGACGAACATGATAATGGCGACGTCGGCAAAATCGGGCTCGCCCTTGACCATGCCCGTAAGTGCGCTGATAACGGCGGCAACGATCAGCATGATGACCATGGGGTCGGCCATCTGCTCAAAGAAGCGCTTCCACAGCGGCGTCTTCTCGGCTTCCTCAAGCTTGTTAGGGCCTGTCTTGGCGAGGCGCGACGACGCCTCGTCGTTGCTCAGGCCGAGGTTCTCATCGACACCCTGGTCGCTGAGTACCTCCGCCGCGGCGGACAGGTATTCCTTTTGCATATAGAGTCCCCTCCTGGGATTCGGGCCACTCAGCAGATTGATGCCCGATCATAATTCCCAGGAGAAGGGCAAGGGCTCATCAAGGCTGCCGTGCTGAGCGGCAGTTGATAGTGGAGCTATGGTACCCCAAAGCGACGCGTCTAGCCAAAACATTCCATCTGGAAACACGGCACAGGCGCAACGGTGCAGACAGTGTGATGCTCAAGATTGATAAAACGTTTTTTCTTCGGCGCATCATCGAACTAAAATATCGCCCAGATAGCAGCGGTTAGAACGGTTGGTAAAGTTTTTGCATATACCGTTTTTCCGCAAAAAATGAACTTCTAATTCGGCATACGGTCGATTTTTTGGGGTATTCGGTCGGCATTTCGTTATAATCATCTCAGTTTTATTTCTTATGGTTTATCTATCAGCGCAAGACGATGTCAGATGGAGGTCTGAATGTACAAGCGCACCAAGATTGTATGCACCATGGGTCCCGCCTGCGATAGCGACGAGACCATCCGCGAGATGATCAAGGCGGGCATGAACGTCGCCCGTTTTAACTTCTCGCACGGCTCCTACGACGAGCACCACGGTCGCATCGAGCGCGTCCGCCGTATTTCCAAGGAGCTCGGCATGCCCGTCGGCATCCTGCTCGACACCAAGGGCCCCGAGGTCCGCACCGGCCTTTTGGTCGATGGCAAGAAGGTTGCCGTCAAGACCGGCGACAAGATCGTCGTCACCGCTCAGCCCACGTCCGAGGATTTCCACGGCACCGCTGAGCACATCTCCCTCGACTACCTGGCTCTGCCCTCCGAGGTCGAGAAGGGCTCCCTCATCCTGATCGATGACGGCCTGGTTGCCCTCGAGGTCGAGTCCGTCGACGGCCAGGACATGACCTGCGTCGTTAAGAACGACGGCCTGATTGGCGAGCGCAAGGGCGTCAACATGCCCAACGTCAACATCTCTCTGCCCGCCATCACCGAGCGCGATCGTCAGGACATCCTCTTTGGCCTGACCGAGAACATCGACTACATCGCCGCTTCCTTCATCCGTGACGGCGAGTCCGTCCGCGGCATCCGCAAGCTTTGCCGCGAGAACGGTGGCGAGCACGTGACGATCTTCCCGAAGATCGAGTGCGCCCTGGGCGTCGAGAACTTCGACGAGATCCTCGAGGCTTCCGATGGCATCATGGTCGCCCGTGGCGACCTGGGCATCGAGATCAAGCCCGAGCTCGTTCCGCACATCCAGAAGGAGATCATCGCCAAGTGCAACGCGGCCTACAAGCCCGTTATAACCGCTACGCAGATGCTCGACTCCATGCAGCAGAACCCGCGCCCGACGCGCGCCGAGGTTGCCGACGTCGCTAACGCCATCTACGACGGCACCGACGCCGTTATGCTTTCCGGCGAGTCCGCTGCCGGTAAGTACCCGGTCGAGGCCGTCAAGATGCAGGCCAGCATTGCTCTCGAGACCGAGAAGTACCTCCCGGCTCACGCTCCGCTCGAGGTTCCGGCCGATGCTCACGGCACCCGCGTTGTCAACAACGTTGTGGGTATGTCCGCTGTGAACATGGCCACCACCGTTGGCGCCAAGTGCATCACCGTGCCGACGACCACCGGTCGTACCGCTCGCCTGATCTCGCACTTCCGTCCCAACATGCCGATCTGCGCGTTCTCCCGCCACGAGTGGGCCGTCCAGCAGATGATCATGTACTGGGGCGTTATCCCGCACCAGGCCGAGATTACCCAGGGCACCGTCAACGGCACGATCGTCAAGGCGATCGAGACCGCTAAGGAGCTCGGCTACGTCAAGACTGGCGATTTGACCGTCGCTACCGCCGGCGATCCCCGTATGAGCGTCCAACTCGAGGACAAGGTTTCCTCGACCAACGTCGCTTACGTCGCTCAGGTGCGCTAAATCGCACTTGCAAGCAGATTTGCATTGCAAAAGGGCCCGGAAGGCTTCGCCTTCCGGGCCCTTTTTCTGTGCGCTAAAGCCGGGGCACGGCAAAACACGCGCCCATTTCTTTACCAAAAGCGCGAAATCCGCCCTTCAAGGCCCAGAACTAGGACTCCTGGCTCCAAAAGTGTTCGCCCGGCGGCAAACCCACACCCCGTGCAGAGCTGCTATATCGTTTTAGCAAGGTCAAGATCAGCCACGTTTTCGGAAGTATGCGGCAAATTCTGAGACCTCCGAGCACACCCCGTTTTTTCGCAACAAAATGCCTGATAAACTAGCCTCAAAAGCCAGGTCTGCTCACAGGGTTCAGATTTTGCCGCATACTTCCGAATTGACGCTGGCACTCCCTAATCCATAGGCACGCTTTTCAGCCAGGAGGGCATCGTGGATCTGACGCTATGCGGCCAAACTGCTTTTAACTATCACCGCATCCCGCCGCAAATACTGGGTCTTTACCCTGCCATTAGCCTTGGCAATATGGATCGCAGATGTTGCGGCCTCAGAAGTCATGCGGTTGTAAAAGACCTGCTTCACGCACCGCTTCACAGGCTTGTATTCACCCGGGCACAATCCGGGTCGCGAAGCCTGTTTAAATCGCATCTCCTGACCCAAGAGCCACCTCCTGGGTCGTTTAGGCAGACTGAGCATGGATTTGATGTCACGTCGCCCGAGTTTACGCTGCTCAACCTTGCTGCGAAGGTCTCACGCAACCAGTTACTCATGGCTTGCTACGAGATGTGCGGCTCCTTTGCAGTGTTTAAGCCCTGCGAGCGAACGCAGCAACAACTCGATGAATCTATTTCGCTTAAGCTCATTCCACCCAACTGCGGCTGGGAGCGAGTTAACGACACCAAGGGCAATGACACCAACCTGTGGAAGCGCCAACCGCTCCTCAGCGCGGCGGATATCGCCGCGTTCGCTAAGCAGGCCGCAGGCCTGCGCGGCGTTAAGCAGCTCCGCTGGGCGGCCGAGCACATGACGGGGCAGACCGCCTCGCCTTTCGAAGTCCAAACATCCATACTCGTCTCACTCCCCCGTGACGAGGGCGGCCTGGGTATCGGCATCACCAACAACGTGCGCATCCCACTCAGCGACGCCGCGCGCTCGCTGTATGACAAAACCTGCTGCTACGCCGATATCCTCATCGAGAGCGCCACCGACAGCATGGGCGTCATTTTGGAATGCCAAGGCCGCTCCGCCCACGATGGCGAAGCCGCAAGCCTCTCCGATGCCGAACGCACCACCGCGCTCACCAGCATGGGCTACGATGTCATACAAATTACCTACGACCAGATCAAGGACAAGAAGAGCTTTAACAACATCGCCGAGCTCATTCATAAAAAGGCGGGGCTCCCCTACATCCCAAAGACCGATCAGGAACGTACCGCTGAAAATGCCCTGCGACGGGAGCTGTTGGTCGATTGGGTTGAACTGTTCACCGTTAAGCCGGCCGGCTAGCAGCTAGCGATCAGGGGGACTGCGGGAATGTCAGAAGCGGCAACGCGAGCCGCAAATCCTGCCTCGGTCAGCTCGATGACCTCGGTAAACGTTGCATCGAAAAACTCCTCGGTTAGCAGGCGATACGGCGGATGATCGGGCTCGCCGGGGTTTTCGCGCACGATCTCGTGCATAACGCCGATGGTCTTGAGCACATACTCCTTATGGATGGGATACTGCCCAAAACGTGCCGCAGCGGTATACAGGCGATCGGTCGCGCGCGGAATCGAAACAATGCCGAGCGTCTTGCCAAACCAGTCAAAGTCGCCTTGCTTTTTAATGCGGAATTCCTCGCACGGCTTGCCGCCGTGCGCCTCCAGGTACTGATTCACGCGTGTATTCCATACGGTATCGGCCACCAGATGCGACCAGACACCCAGTGTCAAATCAAGCAACGACTGCGCCACGTCCTCGGACGCAAGCGAGAACTCACGAGCGCTGGGACCGACAACCGGCTCAGCATCCCTGTAGCGCTGGGGATAGTGCACGCGATTCAGTCGCTCGCGCTCCTCGATAATCGAGGTCGCCGCGGCTGGCGCACCAGTGGGTGAACTTTTAAGCAACGGTGCCACATAGGTATCCCAGAACTCATGCTCACGAGGCTTAGGGATGGGTTCAGGCTTGGCAAAGTGCGTAATGCGGTACGGGATGGGATCGGCAATGCCAGGGACCATATAGCCCACGAAGATATCCGGAACCACGCAGCCAAACAAAAAGGCATTGCGGTCGCGCACGCTATTGGCAAGCGCACCGGTGTGCTCCAGTAAACGCTCCGTCTGAGCGATATGAATGTTCCAGCTTGGCATAGCCACCCCCATAAAAAACCTGGATAACTATACCATCACGGCAAAGCCGCGCGGGCGGCTACGCACGCTCTACGCAGCAACTATTCCGTAGCACCGCTTTCGGTTCCATACGACGGCGAAGGCGCCTCGACCACATGGTGATATCGATCAATATAGATTGCACGGACACCCAGGCGTCGCACCAAATCCTGATGATGAGTGCTCATGAGCACCGTCTTGCCTGCCGCAACATAAGCCAAAAGGAAGCCAACAACAATGTCGCACGAGTCCTCGTCGAGCCCGTTGGTGGGCTCGTCGAGCACCAAGATGTCCGGATTCATAGAAACGACGGCAGCCAGCGCAACACGCTTCTTTTGCCCGCCCGAAAGCTGATAAGGCGAGGCATCGACCAGATCGGCAACCTGGAACAGTTCCATGGCATCGCGGACGCGGCGCTCGAGCTCGTCTGACGGCAGGCCCATCTGAGCCGGGCCAAAGGCGACTTCCTCGCCCACGGTCGCACAGAACAGCTGGGCGTCAGCGTTTTGGAACACAAAGCCCACGCGTTGATGGAAGCGCTGCGACCGCACGGGATCGGCGAGGTAAGCCGCATCGACCATTTCGCCATCGAACAGATACGTACCCGTGCTGGGCACCTCAAGTCCGTTGATAAGCCGCATGATCGTCGTCTTGCCGCAGCCGTTGGGACCGAGCAGGGCAACGAGCTCGCCGCGATTAACCTGCAGTGACACGCCATCGACCACCATATGCCCTGCATAGGAAAACACCACATCGCGCAGCTCAATGAGCGGTGCTGCACCGGCACCGCGCGCGTCCCTAACACCCGCAGGGCTATTTATCTCGATTGCCAAAACGTTGCCTTTCCCTATCCGCATCGGCCGCAGCGACCGTGCTACAGCGCCGCACACAGCGCCGACAGCAACAGCACGATCCCCGCATAGACCGCATCGCGCCAACTCAGACTGCTCCGGGCAGGCGCCGGATACGCGCCGGCAAACCCACGGCAGAGCATGGCCTCGTCCATCGCGCGGCTGCATTCCATCGCCTTGATAAATGTCATGCCCATGATACCCGCCACCGAATCGGTGCGCGAAAAACCCGCAGGCGCGCGGCCCACACTGCGAAGCATGACCGATTCGGTGAGGTCGTGCGCCGTGCGGCCGAGCACCTCAATGTGCTTGAGCGCCATGTCAAACGTAAAGATAACTTCGTCGGGTAGATGCAGCATCTTGAGCGCCGCCGACATACGACTCCAGGTGAGCGTCCACGAAACACCCAGCACCAGCGACACGTTAACGAACGTCTTGAGCGCGATCTTGAGCATGGCGATCGTGGCGGAAGCGCCCAGCAGCAGGGCCGGCAGCGCCAAGACCACGGCAAATCCCGCGGCGGCGAGCGCCGGCATAAAGGTCGCCCGCAGACCGCGCACGGGGCGCGCGGCGATCAACACCAGCGCGATCGCCGCCATCAGCATCAGGTACAGCGGGCTTTGCGTCAGACACACGCACAGGATACAGACGAGCATGCCGAGCAGGCGCACCGGCGCCGAAACGGAAGAAAGGGCGCGGTCGATGATCGACCCGCCCTCGTGTGCGCCGCCGCCCAGGCGAACCCGCTCGAGCAAGCTCGCCAGGTGCAGGACGTTCTTTTGCATGACGCGATGCCGAGCGCCCGTGGGCTCGTATCGCTCTTGGGCCGCGAGCCAGCTAGGCAGCTCGACCGTTTGCATGGGACCCGCTTTCCTTTGCTGTCAGCGAAACAAGACGGAATACGATGGTGAGCACCGCCACGCCAATCACGCCGGAGAGGATATACATGGCAGCTTGGCCAGCAAAGCCAAAACCCTGCTCCTCGGAATAGGCCTGCAGGTAATCGCCCGTGGGCAACGAATCGGCAAAGGTCGGGGCATCCAGGCCGACCGAAGCCTGCAAGCTGTCGTCGCCAGCCTCCTGAACAGCGGTCGCGGCGCCCTCGCCGTCCCACTCGCCCCAGGCGTCACCAGTAGCGAGCAAGCCCAGCGGCGTGGCAACGACAAGTACGGCAACCAGGATAAGCGTGGGGATCAGCGAGGTCTTTTTGGCGGCAGCGCCATCAGCAGCAAGCTGGCCGTCAACGGCCTCGGGCCCGACGATGATGCTCGGCGCCGTCTTCTTAATGAATGCGTAGATCGCGGCAGTCGCCACACCCTCGACCACACCGGCCACCAGCATATGCGGGATCATCATGGCGGGAATGGCAATCGACAGCGGGAAGGGGCAATACAGCGGAGCGCCGGACGCGTTGGTGAAAAGCATAGGCTGAATACCAAACTCGATGGCCGCGCACAGGGCCGCCAGGCACAGGCCGACCCAACCGCTCACGATGGCAGAAACCGAGGTGCCCCAGCTCTTGTCGTGCAGACGGCTGTTGAGCGCACGAAACACGATAGCGGCGGCAAACGGCAGCACAAAGGCCATGTTAAAGCAGTTGGCGCCAAACGACAGAACGCCGCCGTCGCCAAATAGCAGCGCCTGCAGCGCCAGCGCGACCGAGACGGCAATGGCAGCGGCCTCCGGGCCCAACAACAGCGCGATGAGCGCGCCGCCAACGGCGTGACCAGTGGTACCGCCTGGCAGCGGCACGTTGAACATCATGAGCAAGAAGGAGAATGCGGCGCAGATGCCCAGGAACGCCATATGCTCGCGATCGAGCGTGGCGCGCACCTTTTTGATGCAGTGAACCCATACGGGCACCATCGCCACTGCCATGACGGCATCGGTCTGCGGGGACAGATAATTATCTGGAATGTGCATATACGCCTCCCGGTTGTTGGCGCACAGAATTGCAACGCCGCCTGAATTACCTTGTCAGTGTTACGTAATGTCAGATTCGTAACACGCCGCGGGCTATCATAGCAAAACGGCGCACTGCCGACAAAGCAGCACGCCGTTATGTAATGCGCGTGTCATATATGCAGGCTCAGCAGCGCCTTATATCGAGCATAGCAGTCACGTAGGACTCGGCGGCAGCCACCGCTGGCCTATACCCGGCGCAAATCCTAGCCGCGGACCTCGCCGTTTACGCCCTTGCACACCTTGGTGACAATCTTCTGGTGCGCCTTCTCGACCTCTTCGCTGGTGAGCGTGTGGTCATCGGAGCGATACGTAAGCGCAAAGGCCATGGACTTCTTGCCCGCTCCGATGCGGATGGGATCGCGGTAGACGTCGAACAGGCGCACGCCCTCGAGCAGCTTGCCGCCGGCGCTGGTAATGCGGCGCTCAAGATCCTCGCAGGTCACAGCGTTGTCGACCACGATAGCAAGGTCGTGCTCAACGGCAGGGTACTGCGAGAACTCGCGGTAGTTCTCCTGGTTGCGAGCGCCCTTGATCAGCTTGTCCAGATCGAGCTCAAAGGCAACGACGACCTCGTCGATGCCCATGGCTTCGCGCGCCTCGGGGTGAATCTCGCCGACCCAGCCCAGCACGGTGCCGCCGGACAGAACCTCGGCCGCACGACCCGGCTGCAAGAAAGCGTAGCCCTCGCCCTCGACGGGACGGAAGCGAACCTTCTCGATGCGCAGCTGGGCGAGCAGCTCCTCGACAATGCCCTTGCCAAAGAAGAAACGCAGCTTGCGGTACTTCATGCTCCAAGACTGCTCGCTCCACTGACCCGAGAGCACGCCCGCCACGGACTTGGTCTCCTTGGGCAGGCTGGCGTTCTCGCGGCCGTGGAACAGGCTACCGACCTCGTACAGGTGCACGTTGGGCGTGCCGTGGGCCTCGTTATAGGCCACAGACTGCAGCAGGCCCGGCAGCAGCGAGCGGCGCATCTCGGTCTGCTCGGCCACCAGCGGGTTCATGAGCACCACGGGGCAGCCGCGGCCCTCGGTGGACATGCCGATCTTCTCCAGGTCGCCCGGAGCGGCAAAGCCAAAGGTCGTGGTCTCGTTGAGGCCGCAGGCGCGCAGGATCTCGCCGACCTTGCGGGTAAGCTTCTGCTCGCGCGTCAGACCGCCGATGTGGTTCTTGGCAGCCGGGATGGTCGCCGTGACGCGACCCATGCCCCACAGGCGCAGGACCTCCTCGATCAGGTCGATCTCGCGCGGCAGGTCGGGGCGGAAGCTCGGCGGGGTAACCATAAAGTCCTCGCCGTCGCACTCGACGGTGCAGCCCAGACGGGTGAGCGAACGCTCGATAAAGTCGGGCTCGATATCGGCACCGCAAATGGCGTGCACGCGGGCCAGGCGCAGCTTGATGCTGTCGATGGTCTTGGGCGCGGGGAAAACGTCGACATAGCCGGGAGCAACCTCGCCGCCGGCAATCTCCTCGATGAGCGCGCAGGTAACGTTGGCGACATCCACGCAGCCGGTCTCGTCGACCTGACGCTCAAAGCGAATGGAGGCGTCGGAGATCAGCGACAGATCGCGGCTGGTGTGCGAAGTGCGACCGGCGTTGAAGCAGGCACTCTCGACCATCACGTCGACGGTGTCGTCCTCGATCTCGGAATCCATGCCGCCCATAACGCCGGCCAGCGCCACGGGACGCTCGCCGTCGGTAATGAGGCCCATGCCGGCGTCGAGCGTGCGCTCCTCGCCGTCGAGGGTCGTAAACTTCTCGTCCTGTTGGGCGGCGCGAACCACCACGTGACGCCTGCCATCGCGCTCGGCAAAGGTGTCCAGGTCAAAGGCGTGCAGCGGCTGACCGGTGAGCATCATCACGTAATTGGTGATGTCGACGATGTTGTTGTGCGGACGCACGCCCAGGGCGTTGAGGCGCTTGACCATCCAGTCGGGCGAGGGGCCGACCTTCACGTTGCGCACGATGCGGGCGACGTAGCGGTCGCACAGGCCCTCGTCGGCAATCTCGACCGAAAGCTCGTCGTCGGTCGCGCGGCCGGTCTCGGCCTTGATGGCGGGCAGCTCAACGTGAAAATCGCGGTCGAAGATGGCGCCGGTCTCGCGGGCCATGCCGATCATGGACAGGCAGTCGGGACGGTTGGGCGTAATCTCGCAGTCGAGCACGGTGTCGCTCGAGCCCACATACTCGGCAAACGGCATGCCGCAGGGCGTATCCTCGGGCAGGATCATAATGCCGGAGTGGTCGCCGCCCAGGCCGAGCTCGCGCGCGGAGCAGTTCATGCCCATGGACACGACGCCGCGAAGCTTGCTTTTCTTGATCTTGACGTCGCCGGGCAGAACTGCGCCGATCATGGCCGTGACGATGCGGTCGCCGGCCTCAAAGTTCTGCGCGCCGCAGACGATCTGCAGCGGAGCGGGGTTGCCGTCGGCGTCGAGGTTCTTGTCGCCCACGTCGACCGAGCACACATACATGTGGTCGCTATCGGGGTGCGGGGTCTTGGTGAGCACCTTGGCAGTCACCACGTGGTCGAAGGATTCTCCCACGGTGTCGATCGCCTCGACCTCGGTGCCGGTACGGATATATTCGTCCGAAAGGGTCTTGGGATCCTCCGGAATATCGATCATGGTCTTGAGCCAGTCGTAAGAAACGCGCATCTAACTGGTCTCCTTTCATAAATGCGGCTTTGAGCCGGAAACTGCAACTAAGAAGAAAGCGTTCTAGAACTGGTTCAAGAACCTCATGTCACCAGTCATCAACGTGCGCAGGTCGGGCAGGTCGTAGCGCAGTGCCGCGACGCGCTCGGCGCCAATACCAAAGGCGAAGCCGGTGTACTTCTCGGGGTCGATGCCGCAGTTGATCAGGACGTTGGGGTCGACCATGCCGCAGCCCAGGATCTCGATCCAGCCGCTGTGCTTGCAGAAGTTGCAGCCCTTGCCGCCGCAGACGTGGCAGCTCACGTCCACCTCGCAGCTAGGCTCGGTGAAGGGGAAGAAGTGCGGACGGTAGCGCGTCTTGCGGTCCTCGCCAAACATGCACTTAACAAAGTAGTCGAGCGTGCCCTTAAGATCGCCAAAGGTGATACCCTCGTCGACGACCAGGCCCTCGATCTGGTTGAACTGCGGCAGGTGGCAGGCGTCGGCCGTGTCGGGACGGTAGACGGTACCCGGGCAGATCATGTAGATGGGCGGCTTCTGCGACTCCATAGTGTGGATCTGCACGCCCGAGGTCTGGGTGCGCAGCAGCACGTCGGACTCGCCGTGGGCGTGTGCCTCGGGATGAGCGACGCTGCCGGGGTTGTTGTCGACCACGTAGAAGGTGTCGCGGGCCGAGCGGCTCGGGTGATCCATGGGCGCGTTGAGCGCGGTGAAGTTGTAGTAGGAGGTGTCGACCATGGGGCCGGACTCGACGGTGTAGCCGATGCCGCAGAAGATGTCCTCGGCCTCCTCGATGATCTGCTTAATCAGGTGCTGGTGACCGATCTGCGGGCGAATGCCCGGCAGCGTGATATCGACGGCCTCGTGCTCGAGCGCGTGCTTAAGTGCGGCGGCCTTCATCTCGGTGGTGCGCTCGTCGAGCATTCCCTCGATCAGCTGGCGCATCTCGTTGGCGCGCTTGCCCATCACGGGACGATCCTCGGGGGCGAGCTTGCCCATCATGCGCATCAGGCCGGTGATGCGGCCCTTGCGGCCGAGCAGCTCAACGCGCGCGGCCTCGAGCTTTGCGGCGTCGTCGGCGCCTGCGACGAGCTCCTTGGCCTCTTCCTCGAGTTTGACCAGATCATCAATCAGACTCATGTCTTCCCTTTCGTCTCTCGCGCATCCGCGCTCCGGGACGGCTGACGCCGCCCGATGCTGCGGATGCGCGGCCCGGTTCGGTAACAAAAAACCGTCCTCGGGCATGTGCATTGCCCAAGGACGGTTAAATTCCGCGGTACCACCTTGTTTGACCCGGCGGATGTCTGGCCCGCCGCGCCCACTCTGCGCCCCTTATCGCGAGGCTCACGGCTTCCCTACTGGGGCCTCGCTGCCGCCGGCCGCGTGCCCGTTGAGGTCGCTGCTCGGGAGTGAACGCTTGGCCCTTGCCACCGCAGGAAGGCTTGCAGCCCATGACCTTCCCTCTCTTGCCGGCGACGCGGCGGGCAAAACCCTCTCCGTCAACGCATTGGGCTATAGGATAACACATTTCGCGAGCGCATCGCCGCGTTCCGTTTTGTTCGCGCTGGGTACAAGGCAGGTAGCTGTGCAAACTGGCCGCGCACCCGCTTGCGACGCTCGGCCTGCGAGATTAAGGATACGGTATGGGAAAGAAACTCGATAAGAAGGCCAAGGCAGCCGTGGCAAAGGCCGCCAAGGGCGTCAAGGCCGCTAAAGTCGACAAGGCCGTCAAAAAGTTCCGCAAACTCGAGGGCAAGCTGTGGACTCGCGAGTACCTGCTCAAGATTGCCGAGTTCGATGGAGCGACGATTGCTCCTGCCAACGGCGCTGCCGCCCGTGCCGACGCCATGGGCACGCTTGCCGGCGAACATCACAAGCTACTGACCTGCGAGAAGTCTGTTGAGCTCGTACGCTCGTTAGCGCGCGAGACCGTCGCCGGCGGCAAAATCGACGACCCGCAGCTGCTCGACGAGATCCGTGTGCTCGGTCGCGACCAGCGCGAGGCAAGCGTCATCCCCACCGAGGAGGCCGAGGCCTGGACCAGGCTCACCTGCGAGGCCGATGCCGTGTGGCACAAGGCCAAGACGGCCAATGACTGGGCGAGCTTTGAGCCCTATGTGGACAAGATCGTCGCCCAACTTAAGCATCAGGCAGAGCTCATGGACCCCCAGCGCGACCCATACGACGTTTGGCTCGACCAGTACGAGCGTGGTCTTTCTGCCAAGAGCTTCGACGCGTTTTGCGACGAGGTCAAGGCCACGGTCGTGCCGCTCGTGCACGCCATCGGCGAGCGCGGCCAGCAGCCCGCTGCCGACTTTTTGCACGCGCATGTGCCCGAGGCCGCCCAGCGAGCCATGAGCTTCGACCTGATGAAGCTCGTCGGTCTTAACCTGGACGACACCACGCTTGCCTTTACCGAGCATCCGTTTAGCGAGGGCTTTGCCGTGGGCGATGCGCGCATCGCGACGCACATCTACGAGAACGACTGTATCTCCAACGTCTTCAGCATCATCCACGAGGCAGGTCACGCCATGTACGAGCTGGGCGTGAACCCCGCCTATGCGCGCACGTGCCTGGAGGGTGGCACCTCCATGGGCATCCACGAGAGCCAGAGCCGCTTTTTCGAAAACACCGTGGGTCGCAGCCGCGCCTTTATGGGACCGCTGCTCGAGGTGCTGCGCCGCCACGCACCCGAGGTCTACGGCGACGTCGACGAGGACACGCTCTACCACGCCGTGAACATCGCACAGCCGTCGCTGATCCGCACCGAGGCCGACGAGCTCACCTATCCGCTGCACGTTATGGTGCGCTACGAGATCGAGCGCATGCTGTTTGCCGGCGAGGCCACGGCCAAGGACATCCCCGCGCTTTGGAACCACTTTATGGACGAGTACCTGGGCATTCCCGTTCCCGACGACATGCACGGCTGCCTGCAGGATACGCACTGGAGCGGCGGCTCGTTTGGCTACTTCCCCACGTATGCGCTGGGCAGTGCCTACGACGCCATGTTTGTGCCGGCCATGTGCCGCGACGGCGTCGACCTTACCGGCGCCTGCGCGAGCGGTGACCTGGCGCCAGTCCGTGCCTGGCTGGGCGAGCACATTTGGCAGTGGGGCCGCGCCAAGGACGCGCCGGAGCTCATCAAGGGCGCGTGCGGCATGGCGTTCGATGCCCGCTACTACTGCAGCTACCTGCAGGACAAGTTCACCACGCTCTACGAGCTGTAAGGCATAACCGACACGCCAACGCAAAGGGGACGCCGCGGAACCAATCCGCAGCGTCCCCTTTTTTCACCCAATAACTAGGTACCCAATGACTAGTTCGTTGACGCTAATGTCTTGGCAACGTCAGCGAAAACGGCCCCAAGCGAGCAAGGTGACGTGAAATGAAAGGGCGCTGACCTTCTGGTCGCGCCCTTGAAATTGAACGTCAGATTGCCGCTTGGGGCCGTTTGCAGCGTCGAGCAGTTACGCGGTTTGGTAAAACCGCGTAACTATAAAGCCTCGAGCGCGTTGGCGATGCGCTTCATGGCGGCGTCGGCGGCGGCTTGGTCGGGGGCTTCGGCCAAAACGCGAATCACCGACTCGGTTCCGCTCTTGCGCACGAGCACGCGGCCCTCGCCTGCCAGCGCAGCCTCGGCCTCGGCGATGGCGTTCTGCACGCCCATGTTCTCGAGCGCGGCGTCCTTGTCCGCCACGTGCACGGCCACCTGCGCCTGCGGCAGCAGCTTGCACGGAGCCGTGAGCTGCGAGAGCATCTCGCGCTCGGCACGAATCACTTCCATCACGCGCAGCGAGGTCATAATGCCGTCGCCCGTGCGCTCGATATCGCCAAAGATCGTATGGCCCGTCTGCTCGCCACCCAGGCTGTAGCCGCCCTCGCGCATCTTGGCATACACGTGACGGTCGCCCACGCCGCTGGTCACGGCGCTCAGACCGGCAAGCTCCAGCGACTTGACCAGGCCAAAGTTGCTGGCAATCGTCGGCACCACGGTACCGCCCGAGAGTCGCCCGTGCTTGTTCAGATACACGCCGCACACGTACAGGATCTGGTCGCCGTCGACCACGCGCCCGCGCTCATCTACGGCCAGGCAGCGGTCGGCATCGCCGTCGTAGGCAAAGCCCACGTCCAGGCCCTGCTCCACCACATGGCGCTGCAGACGCTCCATATGCGTGGAGCCGCAGTCGACGTTGATGTTAAAGCCATCGGGCGCGGCGTTGATCACGCGCACGTCGGCGCCCAGCGCGTCGAACACCGGCTTGGCCACCGAGGAAGCCGAGCCGTTGGCGCAGTCGATACCGATCTTGACGCCCTGCAGCGAAAAGTTCGCACTTGCAATGAGCGAAGCAATGTAGCGGTTGCGGCCCTGCATGTAGTCCACCGTGGCACCGATGTGGTTGCCCGTGGCCAGCGGCACCTCGCTCTTGCCATCGATGTAGTCCTCGATGAGCTCCAGTACGTCCTCGTCCATCTTAAAGCCGTCGCTGTTGACGAGCTTAATGCCGTTATCGCAAAACGGGTTGTGGCTCGCGCTGATCATGATGCCGCAATCGAAGCAGCCTTCCACGGTCTGGTGCGCTACGCCCGGCGTGGGGATCACGTGCAGCATATAGGCGTCCGCACCGCTCGCGACCAGGCCGCTCACCAGCGCCGCCTCGAACATATAACTCGAGCGACGCGTGTCCTTGCCCACGATCACGCGCGCCTTAGCACTGCGGTTGGCGCCGTAATACCAGCCCACAAAACGGCCAATCTTATAAGCGTGCTCTACCGTCAGCCCAACGTTGGCCTCACCGCGAAAGCCGTCGGTGCCAAAGTACTTCATGCGCTCTCCTTACAAAATAGGGGCGAACAGATTGCCTGTCCGCCCCAAAATGGTACTCGATTATCTGCGCTACCAGAAAAACCCTACGCCGACGCGCTGTCGCGAGCCGCCTGGCATGTAGGAGTCTGACGCAGCGTAAGCGGCTTGTCCCCCGCCTCGGCCGACGTGGTCAGCGTATAGGTGATCGTCGACGTCTCGCCCGCATGCAGGTCGACGGTTCCCGAATAGAAGGGAATGCCATGCCACGTGGCGGCGCCAAGCCCAAACTGGGTGCCCTCGACGGTAAGGTCCGAAATGTTGCCACCCGTCGGGGCGAACAGCGAGACATTCAGGCGCTCGTCATCACGCGCGGCATCGGGTGCGCTCGCCGCAACGTAGTCGGGCAGCTTGCCAGCCTCCTCCTGCGTCATGATGTTCGTCAGGGTAACGGTGATGCGATAGGAGCACGTGCCGTCACCGTTCTTGATGCCCTGGCCAATCTGCGTATCGGCGTTCAGGTACCAGTCGAGCTTGGAGAAGCTCAGGTTGTTAAAGTAAACGCCGGCAACAGGATCGGCACTCGGGTCATCCGGATCGGGCAGCGAAGCGTCAATGCCCGTCTCTTTGATGGCATTCTGCTCATCATCGTTTCTCATCCACGCGATCAGGCGGCCCTCTTCGGCACCGCGCTCAACGGCGCTGACAAGCTTCGTAACATCGACATCGCCGATACCGCCAAGGATCTTGTCGAAGGCAGCGCTGGCGACGGATGCAAAGATGCCGTCAGACTCCTCGACCGGATAGTTCCAGTACACATCGTGCATGAGAACCTTTGCGGCGTTGGTGCCGTCGACAACCGTTCCGTCGGGCAGCGAGACATTACCGACCAGGCCCAGCAGATACTGCAGGAACACCGGGTCGATACCGATGACGCCATCAACGTCCTGTCCATACTGGGACTTCCACAGCGCGGCGACACGCTGCGAGTTGCGGGGCCAATCAGGCGAATAGGTATTGCCCGAGTTGTACAGGTTACTGTGGTTGCCGAACAGCGCCTCATCCTCTTCGTCGACGCTCTCGACTGCCTCTTCCTCGCTGAGTCCAATGCGGGGAACAAACTCGCCAATCGACATCTGGCCGTCAGTGACCGAAATCAGGCCCTGCGAACCGCCAAAGCCGCCGCAAGCACGAATCTCGACGTTGTTCATGGCGTACATAAGGTAGTTGCGCGTCTGGCCGTTGGCGCCGAGCATCTGGGGAAGGACGGGGGCGACCTTCTCCGCCGCGTCAACCGCACCGTTGAGGGTGGCAAAGCCGTCCTTGGCCTTATCGACCAGCTCGGTCACCTGAGAAATATGAGTATCGCCAATGCCCTGGATCTTCTCGTTGGCGCTCTTGAACACCTTCGAGCTGCTGGAAAGCGAATCGGCGACCGCCTGCAGCGCGGACACGTTAATCATGCCGTCCTGGAACAGCTTGCCGGGCGTAGCCTGCGAGAGGTTGTCGGCCATGGGAACCAGCGCATTGCTCGAGACATCGGACAGGGCGTCAATCATGGTGCGGGCTGCGTTGATGTCACTGCCATACACCGGGATAAACGAAGCCGCCGTCCACAGCGGGCTCGAGGTCTCCGCCTTCATGCTGTTACAGAGCTCATCGATCTTCTTCGCGTCGTCAGGCAGCGTCGAAAAATCGCCCGACGTGACCTTGTCCTTAAGGCCACCGACGATCTCGACAGCCTCCTTCGCTTCGCTCTTTACGGTCTTTGCCGAGTTAAGCAGCATAAAGCCGCTTGCGCCAAGCGCAACGAGAAGCACCGCGACTACAGCGGCAATAATGGCGCCGGTGTGACGCTTTTTGCGCTCGCCCTTGCGATGGCGATGACGGACCAGACCGTCAGAGGTCGAACTCGACGAAGCATCGCTACCGTAGTTCAAGCCAAAATCGTAATAATCTTCCTTGGAACCCGAGCCCGCAAACTCGGCACCGCTATCATCCAGGCGGGCGAACGTGCCAGTCTCGGAGGCGCCGGTGTAAATCGTGCCAAGGTTACCCGTAAGCCCCGCGCCACCGGCAGAGGGAGTATTGTTGGCGGCCTTGTCGGCATTAACGTTGCCGGCGGCATTCGCGGCGTTGGCAGCACCTGCGTTGTTCGCGGGTACCGAAGGAGCCCCGCTCGGCTGCGACGTGGAGGTTGCACCGCCCGCAAAGACATTCCCTCTTGCACGGCCGGTCTTTTTTGCCTTTTGAGACTGCTCGTACAGAGCGGTAAACATCGCTGTCTCGCCCGGGGACACGCGCTTACCGGAACCGCCCTGTCCAGCGCCGCCCGGCGTGCCGGCCTTACCAGCCCCGTTCGGACGCGGCGGAACTGCAGGACGGCCGCTATCGCTGCCCTTAAAGTGATTACCAGCCATAAAGAAATCCTCGCAATTGAGTCGCAATGAAAAAGTCCATAACGTTACTAGTTTATGGCATTTTGAGCATCGACAGCTAAACTCCAGACACGGACATCAATTGGCGAAAATGCGGCACAACACCTTTTCCGTCTTGGCAGCGGCGCCAGCTACACCGTGAGGAACATCATCACGATGATCATGGCAAAGCCGATAAGGTCGGTCGGCAAAAACACCGTGCCCAGCATAACGGCGCTGGTGATGGTCGCCGAGACGGGCTCCACGGTTCCGATGAGACTCGCACGCACCGAGCCGATGTCCTTAACGCCCTGCATATAGAGCATGTAAGCAAAAAACGAGCCGATAACCACGAACACCGCGAGCGCCTCGACGCCGGCAGCGTCGAGTGCCGGCACATGCGCCCAGGGCTGCACGAAGACACATGAGATCACGCCCGCCGTGAGCATTGCCGAGCCCGTGACGATGGGGCTGCCGTATTCGGGCAGGATCTTGGCGGGAATCACCGCCATACACGCGGCGCTGACCGCACACATAAGACCTGCTGCCAGGCCAAGCGGCGAGATATTCAGGCTGGTGGGGTCGCCGCCGGTGGCGATTAAAAAGGTTCCACCCAGAGCCAGGCCAATGCCGATGACTTCGCGAGTACGCGGCATGCGGCGATTGATCGCGCAGGTGTAGCCCATGATGATAACGAGCTGCAGGCACTGGAGCACCGTCGCGGTTCCGGCGTTCGTCAGGCGCACGGCCGAAAGATAGCAAAACTGGTTGAACAGCAGGCCAAAGGCGGTAAAGAGCAGCAGCTGCTTGCGATCGGCGGGTGTGGTCCAGAGCTTAATCAGGCGCTCGCGGTCGCGCGTAACAACCACGGCCATAAAGAGTAGACCGGCGAGAATCTGACGCACGCTCATAAGCCACAAGGTATCGACGTGGTAGGTATCGAACAGAAAGCTCGCGCTGGTGCCCGAGAAGCCCCAAAACGAACCGCCCACCAGCGTAGCCAAGACGCCCGTGATCATCTTGCGCGTCGAAGCGCTGTTCAGGCGGTCGCGCCATGCGCGACGGGTGTTGCGGCTGAGCTCGTCGGTGCCCTCGGGCACATCAATGTTCGATATATCGGTCATCGGCACCGAAGCCCCTGCGCCTTCGACCTGCTCGACACACTCTTTGCTCATTCCACTCCCCCGAAACAGCCTGGAAACAATTCGGCTTACCTTACCACGGCGAAGTCACCAGCTGGAGGCTTGTCCGCTTATCGGTAGGACAATTCCGCAGGCGTCTTTCCATAGCTCGATACCGCAATGGCCTTGCATTATGCGACAGCCAAATCGCGGCAGCAGGCTCTTTTGAAATGGATACGACAAAGCCCCCGAATTCCACAATGTAAGCGATTTTTAAAAATGTTCTTGCCACCGAGTTCAGGCTCCGTTATATTATCCCTTGCGCGCTTGCGCACCCTTGATCGGGCGTTTAGCTCAGGGGGAGAGCGCTTCCCTGACACGGAAGAGGTCAGAAGTTCAAATCTTCTAACGCCCACCAAATGTTCGCAGCTCAGAGGCTATGTCCTCTGGGCTGTTTTGTTTTATGTCGCCAAATCAGCTGGCAGCTCCAACCGCCCAACTAGCCAAAAGCCGACCATCTACTTGCCGATCTATCCATCGGCATAACCAATCAGTCCGCACCGCAACTTCTCAGCAAAACGCCGCGATGTCTGCGCCCTGCGGTATCCTTGAGCCACTTGCACCTGCAGCACCAAGGAGCCGCCATGCGCACCGAGCTCGATGTCCCCTTTTCGCACAAAGAAGAAGCCAAGGCGCTGGGCGCCAAATGGGACCGGACCAAGAAGATCTGGTATGTACCCAGCGGCGTCAACCCCGAGCCCTTTGCCGAGTGGCTGCCCGGTGTTGACCGATCCGACCCCTCAGCGCCGTATATATATCTAGTACTGGGCAAGCGCGAGTGCTGGAAATGTCACAAAGAGACCTCGGTCGCGGCCTTCGGCATTCCCTATCGAGCCGATAACGACGAGAGAATCGTCATCGCGCATGCGCCCAACGAATCCGGGCACATTGCCATCGACACGGCCAACGCCAACGCACTCGCCATCGTGCCCGCTCTTGGCTGCGTGCCGGGCGAGATCCGCGACTACCTTCATAAGCGCTGCGGCTACAAGCCCGTAGGCGCGCGAGCCTCCAAAGCCCCGTCGCTCGGCAACACGTGCACCAGTTGCGACGCGCTGCAAGGCAGCCGCTATCTGTTCGAGGAGCCCTCGTCCCCATTTGCCCTCACTGCCATCAACAAGCTGCCGGCACTGGAGTTTGTGCGCGTCGAAGTTGCCGGCGTCTTTGGCGTCCCGGCCACGCGCACCGACTTTGACCAAGCGCTCTTTACCTGGGCACGCGACCATCACGCCGAGTTCCACAGGCAACTCGGTGAGGGGATTTATTTGTAGAGACGGAGAAGCCTTCACAGCCAGCTCCTCCGCATCACCTATCCCTCGTCGCCGGCGTCGTACACGATATCGAGGCCACAAACAGGGCATTTCTCCGGATACACCGGCATATGAACGCCTGTCCGTTTTCTCACTTCGTCGCTGAGTCTGTCGCGCGCATCGATGAACCGAATGTCGAGACACGGTATTTGCGAGCCGCAGCAAGGGCAGGTGACGACAAACGACCCGCAATCAACCTCTACGCTCGGAAACATATTGTTGTCTATAAGGGCACACGGCAGTTTTCCGTACTTCCCCATCGCAATATCGCCTCGCCAGCTCATACACGCTCCCCTCTCGCTATACAAAACAGGAAGAGCATGCACCGGCGGGCGTGCGCGAGATTGCATCGCCACGCGATCCGATCAAACAACATGATCGTCAAAGAATGCCAAAGCCAAATACGCTAATACGGCAGAAGCCCCGCCTTTTCACGCTTCTTTTCCGAGCGATCGAACTCAATGCGATGGGCCTCAAGAAACACCGTATTGGGTCGCCACTGACGCTCATTCGGCTGCCTTAGCGTCGCGCCCGCAAAGGAAGCGTAGCCGGTCTTATCCAGCAGGTACGATCCGCACAGCCGATATTCGCCGCAAACAGGCTCAAACGAAATCAGGTGAGCATCAAATAGGGAATGAAGATCGCGTCGAAGCAGAATGCCGTTGCTGGCAACCTGCGATTTGGGTCCCGAGTAATTCTCGATATGTGCAGCCTCCAGAGCTTCGCTGACGCCGCAGTCCGACACCGCGCAACGGCCGTCATAGGCGGCAACGAGTTGCTTGCGGAACCATTGCTGCCCCAATCGCTCGCGCCTTAACGCATAGCGGACCTTTTCGTCGTCGGTCGTACCCTGTCCGGCAAACTCAATATCGACGGGCATGTGCTTCAGATAGCTCATGTCGGGCGCAAAACGAGGGTCCGGTCCGCCTTTATGAACAGGACCGTGCAGAACAAACCATCCGTTTTCGGGCTCGAACCGTTCAACAAACGCAAGGCCGAGCACCTTGTAGCCCACCTCGGTTGGAAATATGACTCCGACTGGAACGCCACATTCCATGCAGTTGAGCATTTTACGGTTGTAATTCTGGTCTCGAGAACCAACGGCGCCTGGCGCTTGGACCGAATACTTAATGACCCACGTACCATCGTCCAAATAGAGCGGAGGCACATTGTTGATGCTCTCGGTTTGCCGCTGGCGCGTTTGTACCCCGCTGCCCCACTTCCCTGTATACTGATGTAGCACGTGTTTCATCCGGGCTTGTTGGGCCGGATTGTTCATGGGAGGGTCTTATGGCTGCTTCGAATCCGCCTAAGGGGAGCGTTTCTTCTTCGTCCATCAAGCCGGTTACGCGCAAGGCCGTGCGCTGCCAGCGCGAGGTCGCTTGGCTTGTCACGCAGGCGGCGGGCAGGCTTGTGGCGACCACTCAGGACGTCAACGCGCCTACGCCGAGCTTTGTGCTGGCAGCGGCGCTGGATTTTGTGCGCCAATTGGAGCTTGCCGAACAGGATGCCAGCGGCCACCTCGACTACCAGAATGTTATGGCGCCCGACCTGCAAACGTTTTGCCACATGGCCAAGTTGCCCGCCGCGCCCAATGCGCTTTCGGACGCAGGCTACATGTTTACGCTTTCGGGCGCGGACCTTATCCGCGACATCTATGCATACTGCAGCGAGCTCGCCGAGCGCCACGTCTTTGACGCGGCTGAAGTCAAACCGGGATATGTCATCAAGCTGGTTCTTAGGCTGTTCTTGATGGACGGGTTTGGGGCCATGCCGGCGTAAGCCGAGTCTTTAGCATCACTGTCGACTGGGCAACAACCGCTTTGCCTTAGTGGGCGCCAATCGAGGGTCGATTATTGGGTCGCCTCGTCCACTAACGCATTTATTCCACGCGCTCTGACAGTCGATACTTGCGGTTGCGGCTCGTCGCCGGCGCCGTGGGCTCAAGCTCGCCTTGAGCAATGAGCGCGTTGACGCGCGACCTAACCTGGGAAATCGTAAGCCCCGTGCGTTCTGCCAGCTCACGCGTCCCCAGCTCGCCGTAGTGTTTGAGTGCTGTCACAATTAAGCCCCCGCCATGATCGACCGGCTCGATCTTTGAACGGTAAAGTACGACCTTGAACCGATCGAACCCCGGGCAGAACAGGGGCTCGGCCAGACCATGCGCGCGCATGGCATCGATCATCATCGGGATGCCCGAGCCATTGCCCTCAGCCGGCGAACCTGCGCCATCCGGCAGCGGGACAATCGACATGAGTTTCACGAGCGTCGCGTTACGGCATCGGGAGCTGCCGTCAAACAAGTTCTCGCGAGTCTTTCCCCCGTAAAGGCCGCCAGGATTCGTCACCTCGACACGATCGTCAAAGACGTCGACGGCAATCGATTGTCCACAGAACCGATCCCCGTATTCTCGATGGATTACGGCGTTGGCGATTGCCTCGCGCAGAACCTCCTCGGGAATCTCCAGCGAGTCGACACGCGAGACGCCTTGGACGGTCGAGGTTCGCCGCAAATTCTTGGCGACGGCCGCGACAGCATCCGAGATCATCTCGCCCAACGTGCCCTCACAGATTGTGCGGTCCATGAACCTCAGCGACCCCGCCATGCCCTTCTGAGTTCCCGCATGGACAGCCACGTCAATGAAGAGCTTGGGATAGAACTGCTGAGGGTAGGTGCCCACAACTAGGAGTCCAGCCTTGGTAACATTGCCCTGGGAATCAAGGATATTTAGGCGCTCCAGCTTCGTTTGTTTGTCCGGCGCGCCGCGCATTGCCCGGGGCGTCAACGAGAAAGCCCGATCTATCGTACGGTCGACCAGGGCATCGTCAAGATTGTCCACGCCTGCACCAGGCACCGCATCGCGATCGCTGAGGCTCGTCTGCTCGTATGACGACAAGGACAGGACCTCGGTCGACGAAAGCGGCACGTCTTTGTCGTCGATGCGTTTGTAGCTGCCACCTTGAGCGCCCCGCTCTATGACATAGCAAGGCTTGCTCGACGGGTCGAGCTCCTCAATCGTGATGACCAGAACCACGGTGCCCTGGAGCTCCACGCGCTCAATGGTGTATTTGGGCGGATTGGCCAGCTTTCCGCGACCGCCGGCATCGCCCATGCCCGCCACGAATTGGTTGAGCACTTTCTCGGTCTCAAAGTTTGCAACTGGGACAAAACCCGCGCGCTCGCTCACTCCGAGTACGATGATGCCGCCGGCGGTGTTTGCGAAAGCGCTGACCGTTTCCCATACGTCGCGGGAAAGCGTCGTGGCGCTCTCCTTGACCTCGACGTTAAGATCGTCCGAGCCCATGCGCCTTAAAGACTCGAGCAGACCGGTCAGTTCGTTTTCGTTCATCTGCACGTCCTTTCGCTCGGTCCTGCGGGTGTACCACGGATGGATTTCTCTCGTCTCTCAGTTATCTCTCGTAATTATCTCTCATCTATCTGTTATCTCTCATATTAGAGATGAGTGAGAGATGAGAGATAAGATGTCTGCCATCTGTTTCATTTAAACATGTTTTTGCTGGTAGACAATCGGTATTGAGACAATACCATGATTGCTTGTCTCTTTGCTGCTCAGCTATCTCTCATATTTATCTCTCGTCTTTCTGTTATCTCTCGTATTCGTGACGAATGAGAGATGAGAGATGTGCGGGCGGCGGATGAACGTGGATTTTGGACGGTCGGGAAATGAGGGTGGATATTTGGACGGCTTTTGGGCGTTTTGAGGCTGATTCCGTCCGAAAATCCACTCTCATTCGATAGGCGTCCAAGTTTCCACGCTCGTGCGGCGGGCACGCGGGGCCTTTGCCCAATCCGCTGGCATCGTCTTCAGTTCGCCGCAGAGCCGCGGCCCCATATGGGTATACTCTCGAGGATTCGACTCGATTCGCCCCCGCTGGGGCGTCAAAGGAGACTGCATATGCCCACCACCTCAACCGACCTGCGCGCCGCTGCTGCCGCGCTGCTGGTGCCCGGCACCACCTGCCATGGCTTTGCCGTCGAGCGCTGCGAGACCGTGCCCGAGCTCGACTCGGACGCCTACGTGCTGCGCCACACCGCCTCGGGCGCTCGCCTACTGTACCTGGCGTGCGACGACGAGAACAAGGCCTTCGCCATTGGCTTTAAGACGCCGCCGGCCGATTCCACCGGCGTGTTCCATATTCTTGAGCACTCGGTGCTGTGCGGATCGGCCAAGTTTCCCGTCAAGGAGCCGTTCGTGGACCTGATCAAGAGCTCCATGCAGACGTTCCTCAACGCCATGACCTACCCCGACAAGACTATCTACCCCGTTGCCACCACCAACGAGCAGGATCTGTACAACCTGATGGACGTGTACCTGGACGCGGTGTTCAACCCGGCCATCTATACCAAGCCCACCATTTTTGAGCAGGAGGGTTGGCACTACGAGCTGGACCTGCCGGAGGGCGCCGAGGGCGAGGGCGACGGCAGCTCCGCGAGCCTGCGTGAGGGCACGCTGCGCTATAACGGCGTGGTGTTCAACGAGATGAAGGGCGCGCTGTCCGACCCCATGAGCGTGCTTGACGACGCCGTCAACGCCGCGCTCTATCCCGACACAGCCTATGCGCACGAGAGCGGCGGCGACCCGCGCGCGATTCCCGCGCTCACCTACGAGCAGTTCCTGGACACGCACGCGCGCCACTACAATCCTTCAAACTCCTACATCACGCTCTACGGCGACCTGGACGTGGACCGCGCCCTGGCCTTTTTGGACGAGCGCTACCTGTCGCAGCCGAGCGCTGCGAGCCGCCGTATGGACGCAGCCGTCGCCGCCGGCGAGGACCCGTCCACGCTGGCACCCAATCCGCTGGGCGTGCAGGCGCCCGTGACCTGCGAGTATAAACGCGTCGAGATGGCCACCACGCCCGAGAACGCCCTGGTGGGCCTGGGCCTTGTGCTGGGCAGCGCGCTCGACCGCAAGCGCACGATCGCCGCGGATATCCTGTTCGAGGCGCTGCTGGGCTCCAACGAAGCGCCGGTTAAGAGGGCCATTCTGGCCGCCGGTCTGGGCGGCAACGTGGTGAGCTACACCGCGGCCGAGAGCCTGCAGCCCTACGAGCTCATCATGCTGCAAAACGCGCAGCCCGGCGTGGCGCGCGAGCTGCGTCGTGTGTTCCAGGACGCCTGCCGCGACCTGTGCGAGCACGGCGTTCCGCGCGAGCGCCTGGAAGCTATCATCAGCAGCAACGAATACGACCTGCGCCAGCGCGACTACGGTATCGCCGACGGCGTGGCCATTGCGTGCGACGCGCTGAGCACCTGGCTCTACGATGACGACGCCGCGACGCTGGCGCTCAAGTACGGCCCGGTGTACGAAGAGCTGCGTGGCGAGCTGGACAGCAGTTACTTTGAGGACCTGCTGCGCGAGCTGGTGCTGGAAAACGACCATATGGCGCTGGTCGAGCTGGTGCCGGTGGACGCCGCCGAGGGTTCGGAGGGTGCCGAGGCCGCCAAGCTGACAGCCAAGCGCGACGCCATGACCGATGCCGAGCTGGCCGACGTGGTCGAGCGCACGGCCGCGCTGCGTGCCGCGCAGGAGGCGGAAGACACGCCCGAGGCCAAGGCCACGCTGCCGCGCCTGCGCGTGTCCGACATTGGCGAGGCGCGCCCTGAGCCGCCACTGGTCGTGGACACCACCGCACCCATCCCCAGTCTGCGCCACGACATTCCCACCAACCGTTTGGCCTACGCCATGCAGTATTTCGACCTGAGCTGCGTCGCGTTTGAGGACCTGCCTTATGTAACGCTGCTCTGCCGCCTGCTCAAACAGCTGCCCACGCGCGAGCATTCGGCCGAGGAACTCGACAACTTGCTCGCCGGCAAGCTGGGCTTTTTGAGCTTTACGACCGAGGTCATGACCCAGCCCGACGTGGACGGCGTGCGCCCCTATCTGCTGGTGAGCGCCGGAGCCCTGTCCGAGAAGATCGATGCGCTGGCGAGCCTGCCGCGCGAGGTGTGGTCGAGCACGCTTTTGCTCGATGCCGATGCCGACCGCGTGCGCAATGTGCTCACGCAGATTCGCATTGGGCTTGAGCAGGGCTTTATCAACAACGGCCACTCGGCGGCGCTCGGTCGCGCGATGAGCTACAGCTCGCCTTCGGCCGTGGTGCGTGAGCAGCTTTCGGGCGTAGACTTCTACCTGTTCCTGCGCGATCTGCTCGACCACTTTGACGAGCGCGTGGACGGGCTGCGTACCAAGCTTGCCGAACTGGCGGAGCGCATCTTTGTGGCCGATGGCTGCATGGCAAGCTTTACCGGCAGCGACGAGGACTTTAACGCATACTGGAATGCCGCGGGCGACCTGGGGCTGGACGCTGGCGACGGCGCCGATGCCGGCCGCGATGCGCTCGTGGTGCCGACGCCGTGCGACCGCCACGAGGCTTTTGTCATCCCCAGCGACATCTGCTTTGCGGCAAGCGCGTGCGACCCGCGTCGCCTGGGCATTGACGTGACAGGCGCCTGGGCGGTTGCCGCCAACGCGCTCTCCTACGACTATCTGTGGAACGAGATCCGCGTGAAGGGCGGTGCGTACGGCTGCGGATTCCGCGCGGCAGGCGAGCGTCAGACGGCGTTCTACACCTACCGCGACCCGGCAATCGATCCCTCGATTGAGCGCGTGGCGCGCGCGGGCGAATGGCTCGGCAGCTTTGATCCCGACGAGGCCGCCTTTGAGGGCTTTATCGTGAGCTGCGTGAGCGGCATGGACGCGCCGGTGAAGCCGTACGCGCTCACCAAGCGCCGCAACACGACCTACCTGGCCGGGCTCGATCCGCATGCGCGCGAGGAGCGCCGCGCCCAGATGCTCGCCGCCACGCCCGGTGAGCTTCGCTCGCTCGGCGCCGACGTAACGCGCATCGCAGCCGAGTCACCCACCTGCGTCTTTGGCGGCCGCGACGTCATCGCCAAGAGCAACGCCGGCTTCAACGTCATCGACCTGCTGGGCTAAGGCACGGCAAGCAAAACTACCACGAAGGGCGCAGTTCACAGGCGCCCTTCGTGGTAGTTCGAACACTTGTTCTATACGCACACATGTTCTATAGTAGAGGTGCTTGCATCGAACTGAAATTGCAACTAGAATATAGTTGCAGAATGTGAGGCGGAATGACTCGATCCGATAAACTCATCGCCCAGCTGTTTAGCTGCCCTTCAACTTATCGGTATGCGGATTTTTTAAAAGTCATGGCTTCATATGGCTTTGAAATGGACAGCAAAGGCAAGACATCCGGATCGCGCGTTCGCTTCTACAGGCCATCAGATGGCAGGATGTTCGTAATGCACGCGCCTCATCCATCTGACGAATTGACAGCGGGGACCATTCGAAACATCGTTCGCTTTCTGCAAGATGTCGGAGGTAGTCATGAGTAACGTTTTGGCATACAAAGGTTATTTCGCCCCGGTCGAGTTCAATGCCGAACAGCATGTGCTAACAGGTATGGTCGCCGGCATTAGGGACGCAATCGTATTTGAAGGCTCCACGGCTGAAGAAGTGGAGCAATGCTTCCACGACGCCGTCGACGATTACCTTGAGTTTTGCGCCGAGAAGGGCAAGGAACCCGAGCGGGCTTTTAAGGGCTCGTTCAACGTAAGAACGGGCTCTGAGCTCCACAAGCAAGCAGCGCTGGCAGCGGCAAAGAAGGGTGAGTCACTCAATAAGTTTGTGACTGAAGCGATCGCTGCGGCGCTGTGAAGCCAACGTCGAGTCGAAGCCGCCACACAGGGCGCCTTTGTGGCGGCTTCGACGTTTGCCCAGATAAAACCCGCCAAAATAAACCTGTCCCTTTTTGGCAGGTTTGCTAGAGGAGGCTGGGATGGACAAGGCTGAGTTGCGGCGGGCAATGATTGCTCGGCGCGACGATCTCGATTTGGATGTACGGGCGGCGAAGTCTGCTGATATCTGTGCGCGGCTGGTTGAGCTGCTGGGCCGCTTGGATGCCGCGGCGCCGCGCACCGTTGCCGTCTATGCCGCGATGGGTTCCGAGGCAGACCCTGCCGCGTTTGCCGCTGCGGCCGCCGTGCGCGGCTGGCGCGTAGCCTATCCGTGCATGCTCTCGGCAATTGATGCCGCAGCTTGTGGCCAGCGCATGTGTATGCGGGCAGTTGCCGCCGACGATGCGTCCGCGGCTCCGTTTATCGCCCACCCTACGCGGGCCTTTGCGGCCACGGACATCGACAGCAACCACTTCCCTATCGTGCCTGCCGAAGCTCTCGACATGATCGTCGTGCCGCTCGTGGCCTTCGACCAAACCGGCGCGCGCCTGGGCTACGGCGGCGGTTGCTACGACCGCTACCTGCCCATGCTCTCGCCCGAATGCCAAATCATCGGCATCGCCTTTGACGAGCAGCGTGTCGACCGCGTTCCCACCGACGCTCACGACCTGCCGCTACCCCACATCATCAGCACCTAATCGCCGCCATATCAGCCACGGCTACAGCAGTACCATCGCAGCCTAGTGCTCCTCGCCGGCGCGGGCCAGGTCGTAGGGCGTGGTCTGGTAGACGTAGTAGTTGAGCCAGTTGGTGTAGAACAGCTGAGCTTGGCTGCGCCAGACGTTGCGCGGATCGGCGGAGGGGTCGTCGCCCGGGAAGTAATGCGCCGGCACCTGAGGGTTGAGGCCGCGCTTCACGTCGCGCTCGTACTCCAGGCGCAGCGTGTCGGTATCGTACTCGGGGTGACCAAAGACAAAGAAGCGACGGCTGTCGGTCGACTTGACGATGTACAGGCCAACCTCATCGGACACGGCCACGACCTCAAGCTGCGGCTCGGCCTCCACGTCCTCGCGGCGCACATCGGTGTTGCGCGAATGCACGGCATAGAAGCGGTCGTCAAAGCCGCGGACCAGCGGGCTTTGCGGCTTCACCAGATAATGCTCGAACACGCCGCTCGCCTTTGCCGGCAGGTCGTACTTCTGGATGCCGTAATGATGGTACAGGCCGGCCTGCGCGCCCCAACAAATGTGCAGCGTAGAGTGCACGTGCGTGGTGGACCAATCCATGATCTGGCAGAGCTCGGGCCAGTAGTCGACCTCCTCGAACGGCATCTGCTCCACCGGCGCGCCCGTGATGATCAGGCCGTCGTAGTGGATGTCGCGGATGTCGTCGAACGTGCGGTAGAACGTCTCCAGGTGGCCGGCGCTCACGTGCGTGGCCTCGTGCGTTTTCGTGCGCAGCAGGTCCACCTCCACCTGCAGCGGCGTGTTGGAGAGCTTGCGCATGATCTGCGTCTCGGTAGCGATTTTGGTGGGCATGAGGTTGAGGATGAGCACGCGCAGCGGACGGATGTCCTGGTGCAGCGCGCGGTACTCGGTCATGACAAAGATGTTCTCGCTCTCGAGCTGCGCGGCGGCAGGGAGGGCGTCGGGGATGCGAATGGGCATGAATGCTCCTTACGAGTCAGTTGCAGTTATGGTACAACGACCGGCCCCATCCGCGCGAGTACATCGCCCGGCGATGCCGTCAGCAGCCCAAATCACTCCAAAAGTAGAGATTAAGGCATGCCCCAAAAATCTACGGCGCTTTAGCCTAGCAAAGTGACAGCAGGACGCTACAATGGTTCGACGCGAAAAACTCGGCCGGAAGGATACTCATATGTACCAGACGCGTAAAATCGGTGTGGTCGGCCAGGGCCACGTAGGAGCACATGTCGCCAACAGCCTGCTCATGCAGGGCATTGCCGATGAGCTGTACCTGTGCGATATCAACGAGGCCAAGGTGACGTCCGAGGTCCAGGACCTGCGCGACTCCCTTTCGTTTGTCCCGTACAACACCAAGATCGTCAACTGCTACGACCACTACGAGGAGCTGGCCTGCTGCGACGTCATCGTCAACGCCGCCGGCAAGGTCGCGCTTGCCGCCGGCAACCGCGACGGCGAGCTGTTCTTTACCACCGACGCCGCCCGCACCTTTGCCAAGCGCATCGTCGACGCCGGCTTTGACGGTATCTTCGTGAGCATCTCCAACCCCTGCGACGTCGTGTGCACCGAGCTGTGGCACCTGACCGGCTACGATCCCAAGAAGATCATCGGCTCGGGCTGCGGCCTGGACTCCGCCCGCCTGCGCACCGAGATCTCCAAGAAGGTCGGCGTGAGCCCCAAGTCCATCGACGCCTACATGATCGGCGAGCACGGCTTTAGCCAGCTTGCCGCCTTTAAGGCCGCGACCATCGCCGGTAAGAGCCTCAACGAGCTTCAGGCCGAAAACCCCGACAAGTACGCCTTTGACCACATGGAGGTCGAGGAGCTTGCGCGCAAGGGCGGCTATGTGACCTACCAAGGCAAGCAGTGCACCGAGTACGCCGTCGCCAACTCCGCCGCACGCGTCTGCGCCGCCGTGTTGCACAACGAGCACGCCGTGCTTTCCACCTCCACGCTTATGACCGGCCAGTATGGCGAGGAGGGCATCTTTACCTCCCTGCCGTGCGTGATCGGTGCCGAGGGCGTCGAGGAGGTCTACACGCTGGACCTGTCCGAATACGAGCTCGAGGGCTTCCACAAGAGCTGCCAGCACATTCGCGACAACATCGCCCAGCTCGACTGGTGGGACGCCGAGGCCTACGACGCAAAGTAGGCCGCTGGCTGCCGCAACCTTGCGAATCTAAGCGCGATACTAAGCGGGCCGCGCCGGAAATCCCCGGCGTGGCCCGCTTTTTTGACTCACACAGTGCCCTTGCAAATCGAAGGTGAATACTTTTCTGCGAAGTGAACGAGCAAGAACGAGCCCCCGAAGCATCGACACTTTTCAGACGCCGTTTCCTGCGGTTTCGTCGAGGTTTTCCTGCGGTTTTGCCGCCAAAAAGTGTGAATGCTTCGGGGGTCCAAAATAGGTCGTTCACTTCGCAGAAAAGTATTCACCTTCGTTTTCGCGCGGACACGAATCCGGCCGCCACAACGCAAAACGGGGTCCACGCGCAGCGCAAACCCCGTCAAAAAAGATAATTCCCGGTGCCTAGTACTGCTCGATGCCCATGTAGCGACGAACCTCGGGGCTGTGGTCGAACACCTTGCCGCGGGCGGCGCGCAGCTCGCAGCTCATCGCGTAGAAGAAGATCGGCTCCAGGAACGAACGCACGCTGGCGGGCACCTCGCCCACGCCGTACTCGAGCGCATCGAGCACCATGACCGTATCGGTGTGCGTGTTGAGGAACGCGAGCGCACGCTCCTCCATGGGACGGCACTCGCCCGATCCGAGCTGTACAAAGTAAAACACGCCGGGCTCGGTGGCTTCGAACGGGCCGTGGAAGTACTCGCCGGAGTGGATGTAGCAGCAGTGCTGCCACTGCATCTCCATGAGCGAGCAGATGGCCATAGCGTAGGTCTGGCTAAAGTTGGGGCCGGATCCCAGGATATAGAAGAACTTATGCTGCTGGCAGAGCTCGGCAAAGCGATCGCCCAGCTCGGCGTTGACCTTCTCGCGGGCAGCGGGCAGCAGCGCATCCATCTGCTTAAGGCCGGCGTACATGTCGGCAAGCGCCTCGTAGCCCTCCTGCTGGTCGAGCAGTTCGGTGGCGATCAGAGCGCCGATACCCTGCGGTACCTCGGCCTGCGGCACGCCTTCGCCCCACGGATAGACCCAGGTAGTCCACTTGCCGTTATCGATCTTTGAGCCCTCGCAGTCGGTCATGGCCACGACCTCGGCGCCGGCTGCCAGCGCCATCTCGCAGCCGTCGACGACCTCCTGCGTGTTGCCGCTGTGGCTGCAGGCAATGACGAGCGACTTCTCGCCAAGACTCTTGGGAGCCATCAGGCAAAACTCGCGCGCCGTGTAGGCCGTCGAGGTAAACGTGGTTGCCTCGCGCTTGAGCAGCTCGTTGGCCGGCATCAGGTCGATCATCGAACCGCCACAAGCGATCCAAAAGACATTCTCGATCTTGCCCTTGCGCTCGATGATTTCCTGAATTAGATCGCGTGCGTTCATGGTGATGCTCCTCCTTGTGTGGCGGTTTTGAACGACGGCAGCTCTTACCTGCGGTCGTTCTATGTTGTCCTATTTATAGCACGCACGACGACACCCGTGAAGTCATTTCACCAAACTTGTTCTATATTGTTCTATCTGTGGACGTTAGATGTCGAACACGTAGCGCGAGCCCACGATCTTTTGGCGTCCGAGCAGCAAGGGCCGCCCGTCCGCATCGGTAAAGTATGCCTCCATATAGAACAGCGGCTCGCCGACCGGCACCTCCAGCAGCGAGGCCGACTGAGCATCGGCAAGCGCAATCTCCACAGTACAGGGGTCGGACTTGAGCGGCGCACGGCCCGAATGCTCGGCAACGAGTGCAAAGATGGAATTGTCCGTGAGGTCCTTGTCGGCAAGCGTCTGCAGATAGGGATGGTCGGCCAGCACAAAGGCGTTGTTCTCGAGCATGACGGGCACGCCGTCTGCCGTGCGCACGCGCTCGACAACGATGAGCTCGCAGCCGGGTTCCACCCCAAAAAACGCCGCGTCCTCGCGCGTCGCCGCAACCACCGTGCGCGACACCAGGCGTGCTCCGGCCACCATGTCGTTGGCAGCGCAACCTTCGGAAAAGCTCTGGACGTCACCCTTCTGGACAATCTTGCGCTTGAGCTTGGGCGCGCACACAAACGTGCCCCTCCCCTGCTGGCGGCTGAGATACCCCGCGCGCGACAGTTCCTCGATAGCGCGGCGCACGGTGATGCGTCCCACGCCGTAGTACTTCGCGAGCTCCATCTCGGAAGGAATGCGCGAGCCGGATGCGTACACGCCGCGCGCGATCTCGCCCTTTAGGTCGTCCATAACCTGCTGGTACAGCGGCACAGCGGACACCTCAGTGCGCTCGGTTTTATCGTCGGATGCCATCGTTATGCTCCATTCCGTGCATGCTCGGACTCAAACTCTTCAATCGCCGCCATAAACTGCTCGCCAAAGGCGTCGGCCTTTTTCTCGCCGATACCGTTGACCTGGATAAGCTCGTCGCGCGTCTGCGGGCGTAGACGGCACAGACCGCGCAGGGCCTTGTCGGAAAAGACCATGTACGGTGCCATCTCCAGCTCGGTCGAGATCTCCTTGCGCAGGGCGCGCAGGCGTTCGAACAGCTCGGCATCGTCACCCACGCGCGGGCGCTGATCCAGCTCGGCCTCCTCGCGCAGCAGATCCACCGCACGGCGGGCGCGGGCCGAGGCCTTGCGCTTGGATGCGCGACGCTTAACGGTAAAGGCGAACGCCTCGTCCTCGACCTCGGCGGCACGCGGGCCCAGCCCCACGACCGGGTACTGCCCCTGCGAGGTAGCCAGATAACCGCGGCCGCACAGCTGGCCGATGATGTCCTTGATGCGCCCGACCGATTCGCTCGACAGCTCACCGTAGCTGTGGTCCTCGTCCAGATGCATCTGGCGAATGCGCTCGGTGTTGCCGCCGTGAAGCACGTCGGCGATGAGCGACTTGCCAAAGCGCATGGGTCGCGTGGCCACATAGCGCACGGCAGCGCGGGCCATATCGGTGACGTCCTCGACCTCGAACTGCGTGAGGCAGTTGCTGCAGTTGCCGCAGCCCTCGGCCTCGTCCGTAGCGGCGCCGCCCGCACCGGCCGCGGCAGTATGCTCGGCCGCGGCCTCGTCGCCAAAGTAGCGCAGCATATATTCGCGCAGGCAACCGGTGGTATTGCAGTAGCCCTCCATCTGGCTGAGCAGACGATATCGATTCTGGAGCGCCCACGCGCGCTGCTCGTCGTCAAGTGTTTCATCGGCAGCATCGCCGCGGTCGATCAGAAAGCGACGCATGCGAAAATCGTTGCCGTTCCACAGCAAATGGCAGCTGGCCGGGTCGCCATCGCGGCCGGCGCGGCCCGCCTCCTGGTAGTAAGCCTCGATGCTCTCGGGCACGTTGTTGTGGATCACGTAGCGCACGTTGGGCTTGTCGATACCCATGCCAAAGGCGTTGGTGGCAACCATCACCTGAATATCGTCGTCGATAAAGGCGCGCTGGCTTTGGCGACGGGCGTCGTTGCCCATGCCTGCATGGTAGCGACCAACGCGAATGCCGCTGGGACCCAGCGCCTCGGCAAGCTCACCTGCCAGCGCATCGACCGTCTTGCGGGTCGAGCAATACACGATGCCGCTCTCGCCCGAATGCGCGATCACATAGTCGCGCACCCACGCGGCCTTGGCCTTGTCGCCCATCTCCTCGCAGCCAAAGTAGAGGTTCTTGCGATCGAAGCCCGTCACCACCGTCGCGGGGCTTTGCAGGCCGAGCATCTGCTGAATGTCCGCGCGCACGCGCTCGGTTGCCGTAGCGGTAAAGGCCGCCACGATGGGGCGCTGCGGAAGCGAATCGATGAACTCGCGAATCTGCAGGTAAGCGGGGCGGAAATCCTGGCCCCATTGGCTTACGCAGTGGGCCTCGTCAATGGCCACGAGCGGCACGCCAATGCCGCCGTCCGCTGCGGCCTCCTGCGCAAAGGCCAAAAAACGCGGCTCGAGCAAGCGCTCGGGTACCACGTACATAAGCTGGTAGCGGCCCTCGCGTGCCCGCTTGAGCACGGTGTTTTGCTGGGCCGGGGTAAGGCTGGAGTTGAGATAGCTGGGTCGCGCACCCGCCGCGAGCAACGCACGGGTCTGATCCTCCATAAGCGACAGCAGCGGACTCACCACAAAGGTGATGCCGGGCAGCATGAGCGCGGGCACCTGGTAGCAAATGGACTTGCCGGCGCCCGTGGGCATAACGCCCAGCGCGTCGCGACCGGCAAGGATCGCATCGACCATGCGGTCCTGTCCCGGGCGAAACGAGGTGTAGCCAAAATAGGCGCCGAGCGTGTCGAGCGCCATCTGCTGCATGCTATCGGTCATGGTTTCCTAACGTCTAAGTCATCTGCCGCCGATTATACGCCGCCACAGGGACAGCAGCACACGACCGCAGCCCAGACTAGTCGATGGACGTTCTTAAACGACTAGTCATACAAGAACGCCCAACGACTAGTCATTTAAGAACGTCCAACGACTACTTTGGACCGCGGCAACGCCGATGTTCTGGCAACGACAGCGAAAGCCCGTCAGAGCGAGCAAGGTGCCTTGAAACGAGGCGGCATTGACCTTCTGGTCATGCCGCCGAAGTTGAAAGGCAGATTGCCGCCCTGGCGGGCTTGCAGCGTCGACCAATCCGTCGTTCGGCAGAACGGCGGAACCAAAGGCGCAGCGTCGAGCCGTTACGCGGTTTGGTAAAACCGCGTAACTTACATGACCATAACGTAGCGCGATCCCACGTAGTACTGCTTGCCCATCAGGACCGGCTCGCCATTGGGACCGGTAAAGCCGGCACGCAGGTTGAGCAGCGGATCGTGCGGAGCAATGCCCAACTCGGCCGCCTGCTCGGTATTGGCACGAACGGCCTCGACTGTGCGGTAGCCAACCGAGACAATCGGCGTTCCGCCAACACGCTCGACCTCGGCAAAAATCGACTTGTCCTCAAGATCGGCCGTCAACAGCTCACGGTAGGCGTCAAACGGCACAAAGATGTTCTCCTCAAAGATGGGCTCACCGTCGGCCGTACGCACGCGCTTGATATGCAGCAGCAGCGCGTCCTTCTGCAGGCCAAAGAACTCCATCTCGTTTTGACGTGCCGGCACAATCTGGCGATCGACCACGTGCGCACCGGCCTTCATGCCATTGTCGGCACACAGCGCAGTAAACGTCTGCAGCGTCGAGGCATGGAACTGACGATTGATGTGCGGCGTGGAAACAAAGGTGCCGCGGCCCTGCTGCTTAACCAGGTAGCCATCGGAGCACAACTCCTCGACGGCGCGACGCACCGTAATTCGGCTCACGTCGTACTGCTCGGCTAGCTCAAGCTCGGACGGAATACGCTCCTTGGGTGCATAAACGCCTTTCTCGATCGCGTCCTTGATTTCGTCGTAAATCTGCTGGTAAAGCGGTGCATTTTTGGGTGCAGGCATATCTAATCACTCTTATCGAAATATCGAAATAACTAATACGTATATAACGTCTAGTTTCATGTTACCTCATATTGATAAAACGATACACCCTCCCTACCAAAAAGCGACAGCTTCATTTTGGTAGGTTTTATCTGGGCAAACGAAAGCCACTCGAAAGCAGCGAGGCTTTCGAGTGGCTCATACGGATGGGCTGCGCTTGACCGGCAAAATGCCACAACCCTACTTGCCGTCGTCCTGCTGCAGGCTGTCCTGCTCGATGAGGCGCGCCTGCCTGCTGGCCATGCGCGCGGGCTTGTCGGGATCGGGTACGGCCGTGGGCATGGGCTCGTCGACATGACCGCCCCACCAGCCGCCCACAAAGTTGAGCGTGTGGAACACATTGATCACGGCGCCGGGATCAATGTCGCACACCAGCTTGATAATGTCCTGACTCTCGTAGGTCGAGACAACGGCGTGCAGCAGGTACATCTTTTCGCGGCTGTATCCGCCGATGACCTCGGCGCAGCTAATGCCGTGCTGAAAATGGTCAACATAGGCGGTCATGACCTCGTCTGCCTTGCGCGTCGTGATCTGCAGCGTCACGCGATCGTAGCGGCGATAGAAACTGTCGATGGTCTTGGTCGAAATAAACTGGAACACGATGGAATACGCTGCCTTGTCCCAGCCAAACATAAAGCCAAAGATCGCCAGGATAAAGCAGTTGAAACCAAAGATGACGCCCCAGATAGTCTTGCCCGTGTGGTTGGAGACCCACAGCGCGATAAAGTCGGTGCCGCCGGTGGATGCGCCGGACTTTAGCGCGATGGCAGCGCCCAGACCCGAGACCACGCCGCCAAAAATGATGAGCATGATCTTGTCGCCCAAAAACGGGGCAAAGTGAAAGATGTTGAGGAACAACGACGAGAGCACAACCTGCATCATCGAGAAGATGACGAAGCGCTTGCTAATGCCGCTCCAGCATAGGAGCGCCACGGGGATGTTGAGCGCAAGCATACCGAGCGAGATGTCGATATGGACGCCGCCAAGCGAGGTAACGCGATCGAGCAGGACCGCGACGCCGGTGAGACCGCTCGGAAGCAGGTCGGCGGGCCGAATGAACGCCTGGATCAGGAATGTCTGGAGAACGGCCGAAATTGTGACCGCTACGGCGGTGATGGCGCGGCGGACGATGGTAAGGCGGCCGAGCACGAGCACGCGGTCCGTGAGCTGATCGATGGCGTTCGCCACGTAGGCTCCTTTCGAAGGCAGATATAGTTGTGGGGCGTGCCCGCGATTGTAGCATGGACCACCACAAAGGGGACAGGCACCTTCGTGGTGGTTTTGCTGCTAGATGGCAGATAGGATGTCGGTCAGGTTGTCGATGACAACGTCGGCGGCGGACTGGTCCAGGTTGACGCCCTCGTGCGGACGCAACGCCAGGACGCGGGCGCCGGAGCGTTTGCCGGCCTCGATGCCCAAAGGCGAGTCCTCGATAACCAGGCACTCGGCAGGCTCCACCCCCAGCGCCTCCATGGCACGCAGGTAGATCTCGGGGTCGGGCTTAAACGCACTGCACTCGTGACCACTGATGGTGTAGTCCAGCACGTCAGCGATACCGGCAATCTCCACCAGCTCGTCAATCAACTCGCGATAGGACGAGCTCGCGATGGCGCACTTCACGCCGCGCTCGTGCAGCTCACGCATCACCGGCTCCGTCTGCTCGTTGAGCAGCTCGGCATACGGAACGGGGTGGTCCGGGCTGTAGACCTGCTTGTACTCCACGCGCAGGCGCTCGCGCAGCTCAATATCGTCGGGCACCAGCGCCTTCCAAATGGCGGGCTCGTTAGACCCCGAAAGATCGGGGATCTCGTCAAAGTGGAAGCCCTTCTCCTCCATAAACGCCACGCGGCGACGATTGTAGAACCACTCGGTATCGACCAGTACGCCGTCCATGTCAAACAGCACTGCCTTGATCATACGCATCTCCTCCCACCTGCCGAAAGGGACAGGTTTATTTTGGTAGGTTTTATCTGGGGTTTTATGACTCGACAGACACGCCCCCAAAGCAAAAAGGGGACGGGGCGCAAACCCCATCCCCTTTCAATCAACCCGTAAGGTCTACTTACTTGTGATTAGTAGGAAAGCTTCCACATGTAGCGACGCATGGTCAGCGGGTGCTGACGGGCCTCGGCGATCTGGTTGCCGTACTCGCGCATAACGGCGAGGTGCAGCAGCGGGTTGAAGTAGGTGATGACGCTCGCGGGCACGGCGTCAGCCAGGCCGTAGTCCTTGGAGTCGATCAGAGCGACCTTGGCGCCCATGCGCTCAAGGAAGGTGAGGGCGCGGGCGTCCATCGGACGGGTGGCGCCATCGGACATGAAGAAGACGTAGGGCTTACCCTCGGTGGAAACCTCGAACGGGCCGTGGAAGTACTCGCCGGTGTTGTAGGCGGCGGCGTCGATCCACTGCATCTCGGTGAACAGGAAGGCGGCGTGAGAATAAGCCATCTTCTCGGAGGCACCGGAAGCCATGAAGTAGATCATCTTGTCGTCCTTGAAGTCCTCGGCGAACTTCTTGGCGAGCTTCTTGCAGTGCTGAGCGGCGTTCTCGCAGAGATCGAAGATGTTGGTGAGACCGGTGATCATGTCCTCGTAGTGGTCATAGCCCTCGGTCTGCTGAAGGATCTCGAGAGCAAGAGCGATGGCGTAGCCGGGCTTCTCGCACTTGGCAGCGTAGTTGGCGTGGAAGCCGTGGACGATGACGTGGTCGGCGTCGACGGTCAGAGCGGAGCCAGCCTTGTTGGTGAGGGAGACGACCGGGCAGTTGTGCTTCTTGGCGGTCTTGTTGGCCTCGACGGTCTCGGGCGTGGAGCCACCGAGGGAGCAGGTGATCACGAAGGTGTGCTCGTTGACCCAGGAGGGCGTGTCGTAGTTGAACTCGTTAGCGGTGAAGATCTGAACGTTCAGCTTGTCCGTGTTGTTGGCCAGGAAGTACTTGGCGGGGTACAGGTCGGACATGGAAGCACCGCAGCCGACGAAGGCGACGCTGTGGATCTCGTGGTTGGACAGGACGTCAGCGACGATCTGCTTAGGGAGGTTAAGGTCGATCTCGTACATCTGACACATTCCTTTCGATTTTTGCGGCGCCACATTGCCGGGCGCACGCAGGGTTACCGTGATTTGGACCGAGTCGCCGGCCCGTTGAGGATGTGACAAAGGGACTGCCCTTTGTCACGTATAGGGATGGAAGCCTGCCTGGGGTATGGGATGCCAGGCAGGCCCCCGGGGGAAAGCGGTTGGACGCTTGGTCGCGGCTAGGCCAGGATGCCGGCCGCGGAGAGGGCGATGCCGCCCACGATGGCGATCACGAGAAGCCAACCGGTGTTGACGTTCTTCTTGATGAGCCAGTACATAAGGCCGGTGAGGCCAAGGGAGATCATCTGGGGCATCATGCCGTCCAGGATGTCCTGGATAACGACGGTGCCCTCAGCGAACTGCAGCGGGGTGGTGGCGCCGATCAGCGTAGCGATCATGCCGCCCACGGACATAAGACCCACGATGCCGCAGACATACATGAGCTTCTCCATGAGGTCGCCGCCCTGAAGCTTGCTCAGGTACTCGTGACCGCCCTGATAGCCCATCTTGGCTGCGAACCAAGTGATCAGCACGGAGGGCACGATGGAAATGAGCATGGCCAGGATCGGGCCCATGATGGAGCCCTGCTGAGCCAGCTGAACGCCCAGGCCAAAGGCGATAACGCGGATGGTGCCCTGGAAGAAGGAGTCACCGATGCCGGAAAGCGGACCCATGAGGGAGGTCTTGACCGCGTTAATCGAATCGGGATCGAAGTTCTCGGGATCCTTGGCGTACTCCTCCTCCATGGAAGCGGAGAGACCCAGGATGAAAGCGCTCGTCTGCGGGGTGCAGTTGTAGAACGCCATGTGACGGTGGTAAGCCTCTTTCTTAGCAGCGAGCTGCTTGGGGTCGGACTCGTCCGGATAGAGGCGATCGAGCGTGGGAACCATGCCGTAGAGGAAGCCCATGTTCATCTGACGCTCGTAGTTCCAAGAGGCCTGGATGGCCCAGGAGCGCCAGAAGAACTGGCTGACCTTCTTGTTCAGGGACACGTCCTTGGTTGCGGTTGCCATAGTGTGTTCCTCCTTAGTCTTCGTCGTCTTCGAGCGGATCGTAGTCGGAATCGACACCGGCGGCTGCATGGGAACCATTGAACTTGAAGCCCATGAAGACGACAGCCAGGCACACACCGATCAGAGCGACCGCGATGACGGACAGGTTGAGGTAAGCGGCGAGCAGGAAACCGATGAACAGGAACGGAGTCATACCCTTCTTGATCATCATGGTGAGCAGCAGGGCCAAGCCGTAGGCGGTCATGATCTTGGTCGAAACGTTAAGACCAGTGGACAGCCACTCGGGAACCATGTTGACGATGGCCTGAACCAGGTCGGTGCCAACAAAGACGGCGAGGAAGATCGGCAGGAAGTACATGACGGCGTACAGACCGGAGCCGGCGCAGATGTGCATGCGGTAGGCGGTCTTGAACTTTCCGTTATCGATCGCGCTATCTGCCACATGGGTGAGGGCGGCGATGATGGAACGGAACACGATGCCGAGGAGCTGACCCAGGACGGCGACCGGGATGGCGATCGTCATGGCGGTCTCGGCGGAAGCATCGGTCAGGCACGCGAAGGCAGCGGCCACGATGCCGCCCAGGACCATATCGGGCGGAACGGCGGCGCCGACCTGCACCAGGCCCATGGACACGAGCTCGACGGCGGCACCGACGGCAAGGCCGGTGGGCACATCGCCCAGCAGCAGACCGACGAGCGTAGCGCCAACGAGGGGCTGCTCGAAGTTAAGACGACCGAGCAGGCGGGAGTCCCACATGCAGAACACGCCGACGAGGCCGACGAGCACCGCACTGATGAACGTATTCATACCCTTCTCCTTTCAGTCAGGCAAAAGCCTGGTTGATTACAGCTTGGCGTCGATGTCGACGCTCTGATACGTGGGGGTCTGCTGGACGTAGAGCTTGATGCCCATGTCGAGCAGCTGGTTGATATCGGCCTTCTGGGTGGCATCGAGGAAGACGGAGCTGTCCTTGCCGCCGACCTGATCGGCACCGTCGTGGTTGGCGGTGGCGCCCAGGTTGATGGCGTCGAGCTTGTAGCCCTGGCAGAACTGCAGCATCTCGGCAGTGTTGCCAAAGACGAACATAACGCGCTCGCCGAGGGTGTTGAGCTTGTCCATCTTGGCGAGGGCACGCTCGACGGTGAAGACGTTCAGGCGCACGCCCTGGGGCTTGGCCAGCTTAAGAGCGCCCTTCTTGATGTCATCGTTGGCGGCAGCGTTGTCGACGACGATGATGCGCTCGGCCTGAACCTTGGTGGTCCAGGTAAAGACGACCTGGCCGTGCAGCAGACGGTAGTCAAGACGTGCAAGGACGATCTTGGCGGGACCGGAGCTGTGACGGGGCGCCTTAGCCTTCTTGGCGGGAGCCGCGGCAGCCTCGACCGGTGCGTTGGGGTTGGTCAGACCGGTGCGGGCCTCGTTGATGAGGGCCGCGAGCTCGGCGCCCTTGACGGGGACGGGGCTCATAGCGAGCGTGAGCGCCAGCGGAATGTTGAAACCGCTGACAACCGTGAACTTCGTGCCGTTCTTGGAAAGCTCGACCATGTTGTTGTTGACCGAGCTACCGAGCATATCGGTTAGCACATAGACGGTGTCGTCGGCGTTGAACGTGGCGATCATGGCGTCCACCTTATTGGTGATGGGCTCCTTGTCGTCACGAGCAAGCGACACGACGTGGACGTTCGACACGTCGCCGAGAACCATCTCGAGCGTGTCTTTGGCGCCTGCGGCCAGGCCGCCATGAGATGCGAGAATGATCTGATTCATCTTGCCTCCTCCTTTTCGTTATGGTCATTATAACGTCTTATACGTTGCTTATATTGCTAATTAGTATAAAGACCGTTTGCGGGTGAAAAACGACCGTTGACGGGTTTAACGTATTTGAAACGTTGGGGCTGGGTAGGCCGCGCTGGCTGGATAACCCGAGGTCAGACCCTGCGCGCAATCCTCTATCGCACAAAGTACCAGGGGCTTTCCTGCACGGTGGGCTCCAGCGCGATGCCGGTGCGCTCCTTAAACAGATCCATGTCCTGCGATTTCTCCGTCCACCACGCGTTGGGCTTAAAGGTCATGCTCTCAACAACATGACCGACAAACACACTGTTGCGCAGCTTGGAGAAGTCGGTGTTCATGATCAGGATGGACGCGAGCACCAGCACGATGCCCAGGACCTTAATCGCGCCGGCGGGCTCAGCGTAGATGCCAATGCCCACCAGTACGGTGACGACCGTCTCGAAAGACATTACGACGGGAACTTTCGACGTCTCGAGCCCCATGGACAGACCCTGCATATATAAGATGTAAGCCACGGCTGTGGGGATGAGTCCAAAGCCAAGGAACAGCAGCAGCAGCTGTGGCGACATTGCCGCGGCGACATCCGGCCACGGAGCCGCGATAGCCGCCATAACCGCACCGCCAAAAACAAAGCCCCAAAACGTGACAGCCAGCGGGTGGACTGTCTTGGTTGCTATCCGGCTAAACACCGCGAGCGACGCACCGCAAAGGCCTGCAATCACGCCCGACGTGACGCCCCAAACCGAAAAATGAAAACCGGAAAGGTCGCCATTGGTCACTGCAAGCACGCAGCCAACGATGTTAAAGACAATGGCGACGAGCTTGTTGGGGGTCACGTCCTCGCGATAAAGCACGCGGCCGAGCACGACGCCAAACACCGGCGAGGTATAGAGCAGCACCGAGGCCGTGGACATGCCCACCTCGCCCATGCACTCGTAATAGCAGGTGTTGGCGGCGGCCAGGCCGACAATACCGACAAGCGCGCAGGGAACAAGCTCTTTAGGGCTTGCCTTGAACAGTGCCAGCGGACCCTGAGCCACGGTAGACCCCTCACCCGGACGGCAGCCCATAAACATCAGGACCGGCGCCAAGATAAGCGCTCCGACCAACAAGCGAAAGGCAGCCATGCTCTGGGACGAAACGCCCATGGCCGAGATGCCGTTTACAAAGATTCCGATGCTGCCCCACATAAGCGCGGCGATCAGCACCAGCACATAGCCCAGATTGCTTTTCTTCAACGCAGCCTCCTCGGTATTGTTTCCAATATGTTTCACACTACGTTATAGTCGTTATATACATTTTTCAAGACACAAATCGGCGAGCGGAAAAGTGATCCGTTTTCCTCCGTCCTCAGCGGATTACTTGGCGGTTGCGGGGAAATAGTTCCTAAATAGAGGCTTCAAGCCCCCAAACAGGAACTATTCCACCGCAACTTATGAGGACATCGAGCTGTTAGGCCGCTCTATCCCCTAGTAGTCGAGCTTCCACATGTAGCGGCGCGTCATGTAGTCCTTGTGGGTGACGGCAGAGAGCGCGCGCATGTACACGTTGTTGAGGATCGGGGCAAAGATCAGGTGGTTGAAGTATTCGCTCACGCTGTCCTTGATGTCGTTGAGGCCGAGCTCCTTGGCGTCGAGCTGATAGACGCGCTCGCCACCGTACTGGTTGACGAAGCGGATGCCGCGCTCGTCGTTGCAGCGGCTGCGGCCGACGCTGATGAGCTGGAACAGCGAAGTGCGCTTGTCCAGGATCTCGAAGGGACCGTGGAAGAAGTCGCAGGTGTTGATGGTGCAGGAGTCGATCTGCAGCATCTCCTGCACGTTGCAGATGCTAAAGACGTAGGCGGCACCAAAGAGCGGACCCTGAGCCATCACGTTGATGCAGGGCTTGTCGGCGTTCTGCTCGGCCCACTTGACAGCGAGCGGACGGGTGTACTCGACGGCCTTGCGATAGATGGGGTCGACCAGGTCGAACGCGGCCATAGCGGTCTCGTACTCGGCATAGCCCTCGGTCTGCTGCGTGAGCTCCATGGCGATCATGGTCACGACGGCGGAGTTGGTACGGCCCATGCAGGACTCGTCGACGGCCAGGCTGTCATACTGGATCTTGTAGTCGCAGACCTCGGTGAGGCCGGACTCATCGACATAGATTGCGATGGTGCTGGCGCCGTGGTCCTTGGCGACCTGGGCGGCGACGATGGTCTCCTTGGTGCCGCGCATGGACACGACGACGGCCAGGGTGTTCTCGTTAACGTAGGCCGGGGTGGCGTGCACGAACTCGTTGCTGGTGTAGCTAGAGCTCACGACCTGCGTGGCCTCGTGCTCCATAAAGTACTGGGCAGGATAGTTGCCGCCGTTGGAGCCGCCGGCACCGATCCACACGACGCGCTTGATGCCGCCCTTGTCCGCCTTGTCAGCCAAAACCTGGGAGACGACGTCCTTGACCTGTTCCTGAGTAGTCATCGTGCATCAGCCTTTCTTCTCGTTTGATGCTCATCACAGGCATACAAGTTACATACATGTTTTGGTTATGTCGACTAGTTGTATGCTATATTTGTCTTAGAATTTTTACTGGTAAGGTTTTCGGTAATCAATTACCAGCGGTTTTGTTGTCATATTGGATACATGCTTTGTTCGGTAAGCATATAAGTTAGATACAGGTTGATCGAATGAGCGCTTCGTCGAAAAAGAACTTGGCCCAATACGAGCGCTTGGCGGGCATGCTGCGTGACCGCATCGCCGCCGGCGTCTACGCGCGCGAAGACAAGCTGCCGTCCGAGATGGAACTCATGGACGAATCGGGGCTGTCGCGCAGCACCGTGCGCCACGCCCTTAAGGTGCTCGTTGATGAGGGCCTGGTGCGCACCGAGCGCGGGCGTGGCGCCTTTGTGGCCGACACGCCCGCGCTCCACGAGAACAACCTGGTGTTTTCGAGCTATACCAAGCAGGTCGAAGGCCAGGGCATGAAGCCCACCACGCGCACCGTGGACTCGGGCTTTGCCAAGGCGGCCGGCAGCATAGCTAAGTTCTTTGACGCCGCCGTGGGCAGCAAGCTCGTCAAACTTGTCCGCCTGCGTTATCTGGACGATGCGCCACTGTGCTTGGAGACCACCTACCTGCCGCCAAGCTTCGAGACGCTCATCGATCGCGATATCAACGGTTCGCTCTACGCCACGCTGCGTCAAGAATTCCATCGCGCGCCGGCACAGGGGCACAAGACCTTTGAGGTGTGCTATGCCTCGCAAAACGAGGCGTTTTTGCTCAACGTCGAGCGCGGACAGGCACTGATCCTGATCACCGACTACGTCTACGACACCGACGGCCGCCCGCTCCATGTCTCCAAGCGCATCCAACGCACCGACCGCGCCAAATACACCGAGCCCATCGGCTAGCCACCACCAAAACCACCACAAAGGGAGCAGGCACCTTTGTGGTGGTTTTAGGCTAGGAGCTCGGGGAACCAGGTTGGTTCGGGTTGGTTGGGCACGCGCTCGGCTAGGACGAGCTCCATCCAGCACATGTCGTACCAGCGGCCGAACTTTTGCGCGCAGCGGTCGAATGTTCCCACCAGGCGATATCCCATATGGGCATGAAAATCCTGGCTGTTGTGCGTCAGGTACTCATCGTCCGCATCGTGCGGCACGGCAATGAGCGCGCACATGTTGGTGATGCCCATGGCGACCAGGCATTGCTTGAGCGCATCGTGCAGCTTGCGGCCCAGCCCGCCGTGGCGCACGTCGCGCGCCAGGTAGATCGATGTCTCAACCGACCAGTCATACGCCTGGCGGCTGTTGAGCGCGCTCACATAGGCATAACCCACCGGGCGCCCGCCGAGCTCCATCACCAGATACGGATAGCGCTTGAGCGTCTTGGCGATGCGTCCTGCGAACTCTTCAACGCTCGGCACCTCGTATTCGCAGGTAATGACCGTCTCGCGCACATACGGCTCATAGATGGCCAGTAGCGCCGGCGCGTCATCGGGCGTCGCCAGGCGAATCGTCGGTTCGGTCGTCTCTGGCATACAGCCTCTCCCCCTCAAAAGCAAAAGCCGCCTCGCGCCGTATCGCAGCACAAGGCGGCCTCATCATCGCATCAACCTACAGGACAGCCGCCAGCGCGTCGATATCCTCCTGCGTCGTGGCCCAGCTGGTGCAAAAGCGCACCACCGTGTGGGTCTCGTCGTACTTTTCCCAGTACTCGATCGCCGCATGCTCGCGAATGCGCGCCATGTCCTCGTTGGGCAGAATCACGAACTGCTGGTTAGTCGGCGTCTCCAAGAAGAACCGGTAGCCGTGCTCGTGCAGCACGCGACGAAGCGCCTGCGCGGTTTCGATCGCCTGTCGACCAATCTCAAAATACAAGCCATCGGTAAAGAGTGCCTCAAACTGCACGCCCGTCAGGCGGCCCTTGGCCAACAGCGCGCCGTGCTGCTTAATGCGCGGAATGGGATGTGCCGGAGCGTGCATGCCGCAGAACACCACAGCCTCGCCGCAGAGCGCGCCGCACTTGGTGCCGCCGATGTAGAACACGTCGCACAGCTGCGCCAGCTCGGGCAGGGTAATGTCGCACTCATCGGCCGCCAGTGCATAGGCCAGGCGAGCGCCGTCCACAAACAGCGGAATCTCGCGCTTCTGGCACACCGCGTGAATCGCCGCGAGCTCGGCCCTGGAATACAGCGTGCCGTACTCGGTCGATAGACTCACGTACACGGCGCCCGGGAACACCATGTGCTCATGGCTCTCGTTTTCGTAGAACACCTGGATATAGTTTTCGAGATCCTCGACGTGCATCTTGCCCTCGTAGCCGGGGATGGTGAGCACCTTGTGACCACCAAACTCGATAGCGCCCGCCTCGTGCCCGGCGACATGGCCGGTCTCGGCGGCAACGATGCCCTCGTAGGGCGCAAGCAGCATGTCGATCACCGTCGCGTTGGCCTGCGTGCCGCCCACCAGAAAAAACACGTCGGCATCGGGGGCCTGACAGGCCTCGCGGATAAGCTGCTTGGCACGCTCGGTGTGCGCATCGGTACCGTAGCCGGGCTGCGGCTCCATGTTGGTGTCGACGAGTGCCTGCAGCACTGCCGGATGTGCGCCGTGGGAATAGTCGTTGTTAAACGCGAGCATGGCAATCCTCTCTTACCGGGTATCGGCCAGATGATTCAAACGGAGCTATTGTACGCCGTTTGGATAGACAATACGTGCGGCAAGGCATTCGAGCGCCAGCACGAGCGCAAAACCGCAGCTCACATCACTCAAAAAGTGAGCGCCGATGACAATGCGGCCAAAGGCGACAAGCGCCGCTGTGGCAGCCGCCGCCCAAAAGACCACGCGTCGGCGCGACGGCTTCTGCTTAAAGGCCGCCGCGGGAAGGCCCGCGAGCATCATGCCGATCGCCGCGTGCGCGGTATGCCCGCTCGCAAACGACTTAAATCCGTCCTTGATCACGCCGGCGGCGATATAGGTCCACTTGTCGGGGTTGCCGATCACCCACCACGGCTGAAACTCGAGCCCCTGCGTCACCTCGATCACGCGCATGCGCGGGCGCGACCACAGCGGCTTAACGATAACGTTGAGAATGATGGCCTGAATCACCCACACGACCAGCACCATGAGCGCCCAGCGCTTGAGCTCCTGCGGCGCGGCATCGTGCGTGGCGCGGTGGGCGATGATGTTGCCGACAATGGTCAGGGCAAACGTCAGCACCAGCTGAAAGGCGATGAGCTTGCCGCCAACGTGCAAAGATCCGAGCACCTCGTAGCCGACCAGGCCCACGTTGATCAGAACGCCGAGCACGGCGAGCCCTTTGCTACCTTTGCAGCCATCGCCGGCACAACGTACGAGCATAACGCCTGCGATGCTCGCCGTGATCTCGAACGGCAGCTCGCCGGCCGCCTCGACAAAACGGCCGAACAGGCTGGACGAGTCGAACAGTGCGCTCGAGATCTGATAGTCGAAGAAGGTGCCCGTGAGCAGGCAAAGGCAAAGGATGACCGCGATAGCGGCAGCGTCTTTCTTATAGATGTACCCGAACATAGCTTCCTTTCGGTCGGGCGAAGTTATCAGCCTGCAACGTGGCGGGACGAACACTTCTGATAATTTTGTCCCATAAAAACCACGGCAGGTTGAGCATAAGTAAGCGAAAACGTCCCATTTGAGGCAAGGTGACCCGAAGGAGGAGGGAAGCGTACTTGCGTACGCGACCGACGAGTGAGGGTCAGATTGCCCAAATGGGGCGTTTGCAGCGTCGGCCCACTAGTCGTCGTCGCTGATGCCCAATTGCTGCAGCAGCATGAGCGCCGTGGCCACCGGGCCGGTGCCGTCGTTGGCGTCGAGGCCTCGACCCAGGCCGCTGCCCGCCCCGGCGCCCGCCTTGTAGGGCACCGATAGCTTGCGGCTCTTGGGGAAGTTCACCGCGCCGTAGCGCGTCTTGAACTCAAACGCCACCTTCTTGGGAACGTCGATGCCCAAAAACGTAATGCGCCCGCCGCTGAGCGTGACGCTCTCGAGCCCCAGGCGCTCGCCGCGAATGCGGATGCGCGCACGGTTGAACAGGTTGAGCCCCGCCAACGGCAGCTCGCCGTGCGCGGCCTCGGTCTCCTCCTGCACCTCGTCAATGCTTTCCAAGTCCTCGGCAGCCGCGAGCTTTCGGTACACGAGCACGCGCTGATCCACGGCCGGCATGTACTCCTCGGACAGGAAGTAGTCGGCCGGAAGGTTAATGCCCACGCTCGCGGCCTCCACGCCGGCATCGTCGTCGCCGCGCGCCTCGGCCACGGCCTGGCCCAGCATCTGCGTAAACAGGTCGAAGCCCACGCTCGACAAGTTGCCGTGCTGCTCGGCGCCCATGAGCGAGCCGGCGCCACGGATCTCCAGGTCGCGCATGGCGATGCGCATGCCACTGCCCAGGTCCTGGAACTCGGAAAGCGCGGTGAGACGCGCCGTGGCCTCCTCGGTAAGCGGCAGCTCGCCCGGGAACATAAAGTACGCGTAGGCCTGCGTGGCCGAACGGCCCACACGGCCCTTGAGCTGGTAGAGCTGCGCCAGGCCCAAGCGCTGCGAATCCTCGATAATAAGCGTGTTGGCAGTCGCGTTGTCGATACCGCTCTCCACGATAGTCGTGGCGATGAGCACGTCGATCTTCTTGGTTGCGAACTCGATCATCACGTCCTCGACCTCGCGCGGACTCATCTTGCCGTGCGCCACGCCCACGCGCGCCTCGGGCGCGGCCTCGTGCACGCGCGCCACGGCGTCGTCGATGGTCTTGACGCGGTTGGACACGTAATACACCTGACCGCCGCGGCCCACCTCCAGGCGAATCGCCGCGCTCACCACATCGGGGTCGTACTCCCCCACGTGCACGATCACGGGACGACGCCCGGTCGGCGGCGTCGTGATCAGGCTCATGTCGCGCACGCCACTCGTGGCCATCTGCATGGTACGCGGAATGGGCGTCGCCGAAAGCGTGAGCACGTCGATCTGCTCGCGCAGGTTCTTGAGCTGCTCCTTGTGCTGCACGCCAAAGCGCTGCTCCTCGTCGATGATCACCAGGCCCAGGTTCTTGGGGTTCACATCGGCCGAAAGCAGGCGGTGGGTGCCGATGAGCACATCGATCGTGCCCTCGGCAAACGCCTTGAGCGCGCGCTTCTGCTGCGCCGGGGTGCGGAAGCGGCTGAGCACTTCGACCTCGAGGCCAAACGGGGCAAAACGCTCAAAGAAGGTCTCGTAGTGCTGCTGGGCCAGAATGGTCGTGGGGCAGAGCACCATGACTTGGCGGCCGGAGTCCACGCACTTAAACGCCGCGCGCAGGGCAACCTCGGTCTTGCCGAAACCCACGTCGCCGCACAGCAGGCGGTCCATGGGCTTGGGCGCCTCCATGTCGGCCTTAATGTCGGCGATGGCCTCCAGCTGATCACGCGTCTCGTCGTAGGGAAAGCTCTCCTCCATCTCGATCTGCTCGGGCGTGTCGGGCGGGCAGGCGATGCCTGCGATCGACGAGCGGCGCGTATACAAGTCGACCAGGTCAAACGCCAGCTTTTTGGCGTTCTTGCGCGCCTTATTGGTGGCACGCGTCCAGTCGGCAGTGTTGAGCCTGGTCAGGCGCGGCTTGTCGCCGTCGGGGCCAACATAGCGCGTGATGCGGTCGACCTGCTCGAGCGGCACGTAGAGCTTGTCGCCGTCGGCATATTCCAGCAAAAAGTAGTCGCGCTCCTTGCCACCCACTTCCTGGCGCGCGATCTCGCTAAAGAGCGCAATGCCGTGGGTGGCGTGCACCACGTAGTCTCCCGGCTTAAACGGGAAGGTGATCTGCGTAATGTCAACCTTGCGGCGGCTGCGGGCCCGGTTGGCGTCCATGCGGGCGTTGAGGTCGGCGATCGAGAACACGGCTAGGTTGGCATCGGGCACCACCACGCCCTGCGGCAAGGCGGCATCGACAAAGGTCACACGTCCGCGCGAAATAGTGGGCACGGCGGCGCCGGCGGCAGCCTGGGCGGCACCCGCCTCGAGCGAGCGGGCGTTGAGCGCGTCGGCCTTACGCTCGCGAATGGAAGCATGGGCCTCCTGGCGTGCGGCACGGTCGGCGGAATCCGTCGCTGCCACGCGCACGCGCTCGCCAATGACGCCTGCGTTTTCGGGCGCGGCCGTCAGCGATTCCTCAAAGGTAATGCCCTCGTCACCAAAGGTGAGCTCCATCGACTCGCGCGCACCGCGGTCAGGGATGGCAAACACGCAGGCGTAGCGCTTGCCCACGACTTCCTGAATGCGCGCCATAAAGCGATTGTCCGAGCCTGCGATGGCCGGCTGCTCAATCTTGAGCTCGGCCGTCACCGCGCCGCCGGCACGAATCAGACTCACATAGTTCAGGCGCTGCTGAGCACCAAAATCGAGCTGTTGGGCGCGCACATACAGACCATCCAGGCGGTCAATCCCTGCCTCGCCGGCACGCGCCTCGATATCCTCGTAGGCGCGCAGACAGTCGTCGAACAGCGAGCGCGGCTCGGACAGGACCACGAGCGCCTTGCCGCTCACGTGTGCCAGCGGGCTCACGGTCTGGCCGTACATCACCGGCAAAAAGCGGTCGAGCTCGGGCGTGACGATGCGCGCATCCACCATCTCGAGCAGCGCCGCCAGCTTGCTGTCGTCCTGGCTGGCGCGATAGAGCGCCACATGCATGTTGTGGACGGCCTCGTCGGTAAGCGCCAGCTCACGGCAGGGGAAGATCTCAATACTGTCCTCGTTACCGATGGTCTGCCCCGTTGAGCTCACCATGCGGCGGATGCGGTCAATCTCGTCGCCAAAGAACTCAATGCGCACGGGCGCTTTCTCCTGCGCGGGAAACACCTCGACGGTGTCGCCGTGAACGCGGAACAGACCGGGCGCATCAGCGGCGCCGGCATTGGTGTAGCCCATGCCCACCAGGCGATGCGGCACCTCGTCAAAAGGAATCTCCTCGCCCACCGCAAAGATCGTGGACTCCCAGTAGCGGCTCTCGACTGGCGGCACGCAGCGCAGCAACGCGCGAGCCGAGGCAACCATGATGCAGTTGTCCCCGCGCACGATGCGTCCCAGGGCCTCGCAGCGCTGCGCTACCACGGCGTCGTCGGGCGCCTGCTCGCGCCACGGATAGTCCTTGCGCTCGGGAAAGCGGCACACGTGCGCCAGGCCCACATAGGCGGCAAGGCTGCGCGCGGCGCGATCGGCCGCATCCTCGCCGCTCACAATGTAGACCGTCGGGCGCGGACGGCGCGCAAACTGGGCGGCCGCCATAAGCGTGCGGCCCGACTGCGACACGGCCAGCGTCACGTCCTCGCCAGCATCGAGTCCCGCCTCGACGGTCTGCAGCGCCTCGGCAGTGTAGAGCTGCGCGGCTATACGGTGAATGAGCATGCTGTTCCTCCGGCATTGCAACGCCAAAAGCCCGCCGGGGCAAGCTCGGCGGGTCGTACGTCAAATACATTGTCTGTCATGGTAGCGCATGGAGAGGACTCCGGCTCAAGGGCAAACCCAGCCCCGCAAAAAACGCCAGACGAAGATGCATTCCGCCCTACCCCGCTACGCGCACGCTGGGGCACAAATCTGCCAGCGGACACTCGTCACACTTGGGTTTGCGGGCATCGCAGATCTCGCGACCAAAGGTGATCCACTGGTGGTTGACCGACTCCCAATACTCGTGCGGCAAAATCTTGAGCAGATCTTGCTCGGTCTTGAGCGGCTCCTTAGCATGCGTCTTGGGGCTCAGCATCAGGCGGTGTGCGATGCGGTTGACGTGTGTATCGACCGCGATGCCCTCGACAATGCCAAACCCCACGTTGAGCACGATGTTCGCCGTTTTGCGTCCCACACCCGGCAGCTTCACGAGTTCCTTCATGTCGGCCGGCACCTCGCCGCCATAGTCGGCGACGATCATCTGTGCGGCCTCGACGGCATGCTTGGCTTTGCTCTTGTAGAAGCCGAGTGACTTGATGGTGTCTGCCACGTCAGCCACGCTCGCCCCGGCCATGGCCTCGGGCGTGGGCCACTGGGCAAACAGCTTCGGCGTCACCTTGTTGACCTGCGCGTCGGTCGTTTGCGCCGAGAGCAGCACCGCGATCAGCAGGCGGAAGGGATTCTCGTGGTCCAAAAAGCACTCGACCGGGCCATAGCGACGGTTGAGACGCTCGCACACCTCAACGGCGCGCTCGCGTTTGGCGGCATTGGTCTCGCGTGGCATAACGACTCCTCGGCTCAACGGCACAATAAACTTATGGGCACAATTGTCCCACGTCCGAAACGCTTACGCCTCCAAGAATGCGCCGGTCTGACGGCTCCACAGGCTCGCGTACTCGCCACCCGCCTCGACGAGCTGCGCATGCGTGCCGTCCTCGACGATCTCGCCATCGGCCAGCACCACAATGCGGTCGAGCGCCGCCACGGTGGACAGGCGGTGCGCCACCACAATGGAGGTACGTCCACGCATCAGGTTTTCGAGCGCCTCCTGCACCAGCGCCTCGGACTCGCTGTCGAGGGCAGAGGTCGCCTCGTCGAGCACCAGAATCGGCGCGTCGGTTAGGATGGCGCGGGCGATAGCCACGCGCTGACGCTGGCCGCCCGAGAGCTTGACGCCGCGTTCGCCCACCATGGTGTCAAAGCCACGGGGCAGGCGGTCGATAAACTCCAGGGCGTTGGCCAGGCGCGCGGCCTCGCGAATCTGCTCATCAGTGGCACCGGGACGACCGTAGGCAATGTTTTCGCGAATGGAGCGGTGGAACAGCAGCGCTTCCTGCGGCACGTAGGCAACTTGGCGGCGCAGGCTCTGCTGCGTGCAGCGCGAGACATCCTGACCGTCCACGAGCACGCGACCGCCCTGAACATCGTCCAGGCGCAGCAGCAGCTTGGTGAGCGTCGTCTTACCCGAGCCCGATTTGCCCACCAGGCCCACGCGCTGGCCCGCCGCCACATGAAGTGTCAGGTCATCGAACACGCTCTCGCCCGCCGCAGCGTCACGGTACGCAAAGCTCAGGTGCTCAAAATCAATCGCGCCCTCGGTCACTTTAAGCTCGGGAGCGTTCTCGTCGTCTGCCACCAGACGCGGCTCGTCCAGCACGCGCGTCATCTCGGCCGCATCGCCCAAAGCGCGGTTGATGCGCTGCATCATGGAACTCACGTAGTTCAGGCGCATGGTGAGGTTATAGGTGTAGGTAAAGATCACGACGAGCGAGCCGGCCGAGATGCCAAACCACGCGTTGCCGCCCGCCACGAACACACTCACCACGGCCATGGTGATGACGATGAGGCCCGAGGTCGTAAAGTTGCGCTGCATCATGGCGTGCATCGAGACCGTCTCAGCGTCGCGCGCGGCACGATCGGCGGCGTCGAACAGATCGCGTTCAAAGTCCTCACGCCCGCAGGTCTTGACGGCCAAGATGTTCGTGACCGCGTCGGAGAGCACGCCCGAGAGCTTGTTCTGCGCGGCGGACGTCGCGGCCGAAAGCGGCATGATGCGCTTGTACATAAGCCAGACAAACGCGATGTAGACGACCATGATGCACACCAGGATCACGGTAAACGTCGGCACCACCGGGGCGAGTGCGGCCACAGTGCAGATAACCGAGGTGATGGTGGGGATGAGCGAATACACCGTTACGTCCACCAGGCCCGTGTAGCCGCTCATAAAACGACTCGTCTGGCTCACGAGCGAACCGCCAAAACGGCTGGTGTGAAAGGTCATGGACTGATTGGAGAGCGTGTCGAAGCACAGGCGCGCCAGGTGATAGTTGCCCGCGATCTCGAGCTTGTAGACGGTATAGTCCTGCAGCTTGGAGAGAATCTGGCCCACCAAGTTCACAAGCACGAGCGCCAAGATGTAGGGGCCAAAGGCCTCAAACACCTGGTCGCCCGCCACGGGGCCTGCCTGTACGCGGTCGACAATGAGGGCCATCACGTAGGTGTTGGCAAATGTGAGCAAAAAGATGTAACCCGCCGACGAGAACACCGAGAGAAAGACAATCAGCGGCCGCGTGCGCGTGACACCCCAAAACCGCTGCAGCGTGCGGCGCACGGTGGAGCGGCTGAGCGGGCTGGTGCTTCTCTGGGACATGGGCTTCCTTTCGCGTCTGATAGGGCGAAACGCCATTGTTGCACATTGGAGCACGCTTCAGACAAGTGCGATACGAAAAGCGGCGGGGCGCCCGCGTTTGTGCCGGCACCCCATCGTCTTGTTGCAATTAGCCTTCGTCTTCTTGGTCTGTGAGAAGGTCCGCGGGCGTGAGTCCCAAGATCTCATCGGCTTGGTCGACGTCTTCCAGTGCGTCGATGTCCTTGAGCTTGCGCTCCATGACGTTGGTGCGCGTGGTGATGATGCCCTCGACCGTTTTGCCCGCGGTCTCGATCTGCTGCTGGGCGCGGCGCAGCGCCTTTTGATAGCGCGGCAGCTCGGCCTTGACGGCGGAGAGCACGCGCAGCACGTCATCGGTGCGTTTTTGCAACTTAAACGTCTGGTAGCTCATCTGCAGGCTGTTGAGGATGGCCGCCATGGTGCTAGGGCCGGCAACGTTGACGTGATAGTCGCGGCCCAGGGTCTCGATAAGCCCGGGGCGGCTGACGACCTCGGCGTACAGTCCTTCAAACGGCACGAACATGATGCCAAAGTTGGTCGTTGCCGGCACACTCAGGTACTTTTCGCAGATGTCCTTGGCCTCGCGTTTCACCATCATATCGAGCGTCTTGCGCGCTGCGGCAACGGCCTCCGCGTCGCCCGACTCTTGCGCGTCGAGCAGATGCTCGTACGCGTCGCCCGGGAATTTGGAGTCGATCGGCAGCAGCACGGGATCGTCCTCGTCTACCGGCAGCTTGACGGCAAACTCAACGCGCTCCGAGGCGCCGGGCTTGGTGGCGACGTTTTCCAGATACTGGTCGGGCGTGAGGATGTCCGCCAGGATCGCACCCAGCTGCACCTCGCCCAAAATGCCGCGCGCTTTTACATTGCCCAGCACACGCTTGAGGTCGCCCACGCCGGTGGCGATGGACTGCATATCGCCCAGGCCCTTATACACGGCCTCGAGCTGGTCGCTCACCTGCTTAAACGATGCCGACAGTCGGTCGTTGAGCGTGCGGGAGAGCTTCTCGTCCACCGTCGCGCGCATCTGATCGAGCTGCACGTTGTTGTCTTTGCGGATGGCGCCCAGCTGAGCATCGACCGTCTCGCGCACCTTGTCCAGGCGATGCTCGATGCCTTCGCGATTGGCGCCGAGCTGTTGGGCCGTCTCGCGGCGCAGGTCATCCATCCGGTCACCAGCTTGCGAAAACTCGCGTGCGATGGTCAGGTAACGTTGCTGCTCCACGGCCGCATCTGTCGTCTGCTGCTGCGCGATGGCATTGGCCGTGCGGCGGGTTTCGGCCAGCGCGACGTTCAGGGCATCGAGCGCGTTGTTGGCCTGCTCGAGCGCTGCCAGCGTTTCCGCACTACTGTCGCCACGCTCCCGCAACTCGGCACGCAGGCTCTTGAGCTGGAGGGCGCAAGCCACAGCAACCCCCACCGCCACCAAGGCGATCACAACAAGCACAATATCAATAGCAGACATAAACTCCGCCCAACAAACCCAATCGAGCACCAATCAAAACCGCGATCAATCTTACCCCGCCCCACACACCGGGCGCTCGGCCCCTTCTTGGGCGCCCCTCTCCTCCGCATATTCCATAATGCGGCGCGCCGTTTTCCTGCTCACCTTTGAGTCATCGCCGGCCAAGTATGCGTATACGTTTCCTTTATTCAGGCGCAGAGCACGGCAGAGGCCATAGCGCGTTACACCCGATTCCTCCAATGCTTCCAGCGTTTTCTTTCTCATCAGGGCGTTCACCCTTCTATCGGCCGCCGGCTTTTCCTTCACCGCTCTATACGCACGCCAAACGTTGGCATAACGATTAGGGAGATCGTCCTTGGCGCACAGAGACACAAGACTGCCCGCCTGGTTGTATAAGGACAAAACGCCTCGATAGCCCTCTTCCATCCACAAGCCCTCGGATAAACCCAAGACGTACTCGGCCTTGCCCTGCGCTAAAGCAAGCAAAAACAGCGGCTCTGCCACACGCGGTTCAACCGTCGTTGCCCGCTCAAGCAGCTTTCTAAAACTCAACGACTGTTGCCCAGACAACTCACGACAATAGCCCTTCAAGAATCCCTCAAAAGTCAGATTCAACCGCGCACCTCCATTAGTATTATTCGTCTTCAATAATACTATAGAGTGACACGACTAGACCGCCCAGAGGAAAAGATCCTGTTTGAGACTGCAATCCTTTAAATCTAAGACGGCCTTTGAGAGAAGCTAGCTCTCCCAGCCGGCGCGAATGGTTGTTATGACGTCGCCCAGGCGCTGGCCTAGGGCTGCCAGATGTTGGAGTACTTCGTTGGGCGAGGCGCCGTTGAGGATGCACGTGAGGGCATACGAAGCCAGGAAGATGGCGACAAGCCCCAGCGGGATGAGCACGATCATCGCCAGCGTACGCAGGCGTTGGCCCAAGCGGCGGCGACGCGCACGGCGCTTGTCGAACGCAAGCTCCTGTGCATACGAATCCTGCTGCACGGAATACGTTTCAGGCGCTGGTGCAGACGCCGCCTCGGGTGCGGCATTTTGCGCTACAGGTTGGGTAGCCACCCCTTGCATTTGCATCTCCATGAGCCGTTGCTGCTGACGCAACATGCGTTCGGCTTGTTGCTGCGGGGTCTCGAGAAACAGATCCATGCTGGCCTCCAAAATCGGAGCATTCGACGCTTACGACCAGCATCCCGCACCACCATGACCGCGACAATGCAATCGCTGGCAATAGCCACAAAGTTTCTTTTGCCCAAAAGCTGTCGAAAAGCTCAACAACTCCCCTACCAGCACTTTCTTTGAGCTTTTTTCGCCAGCGATCTTTTGCCCTCCCGCCATCCCGCCAACTGACCAAAAGCTAACCAAAAGCTTGACGCAAATTGTGAAGACAGGGACCACAAGCAAGGCACGCCGACCCCGAACAGTATCGCCTGGACAGTTAGTTCAGATACGTATAAATCAGACCCCCTCAAATTGCATTCGGACGCTTCGTTTGACGCAGTTTGATCCTCAAAACGGGCGTTTTAAGCCCAAAACCAAGCGCCTCAGGTCATCTAAAGGCGTCCAACAGGCCCCCGAGGGCTCCAAACCCAGCTATTAAACCGCCCGAATAATACGTATCTGAACTAACTGTCCACCCACACAAAAACGCGCCGCCCCAAAAGGGGCGGCACGCAAGCTTCTCATCAGCTTTTCTGTAGTGAGCACGCGACGACTCAACGCCGGAGCGCGGGGCGGGAGGCCGGTTTGCCTTCCCTCAACGCGACCCTGCGAAGCCGTGAGCGGGGAGGGAAGGCAAACCGGCCTCCCGCCCCGCGCTCCGCAGTCGATGAAGGTTAATTACATGCCCGCAAGGCCTCGAGAGGCGGTGGCGCACATAAACGCCAGGACGAGAATCACAAGCGACCCAGCGATATCCGCCAGCACGCCCGCAACACGGCGCTCAAACAGCCAGCTCTCGAAGTGAGGAGCGACATTGCGCCAAACGCGCCACAGCAAGATGCCCATACCGATCACGCCCGGGATATTGAGCAGCAAAATCTCGGAGCACAAGAGGCCAATCAAGTTGCCGGAGACAAAACCTGCATCGCCCTCGCAGTACTTGCGATAGACCATGTACAGCATGTACGCCACAAACGGCTGTAGGCACGCAGAAATAAACGTGACCACCATCGAGGGATCCTGAGAAAAGACCTCAGTAAGCTTATCAACGCTCGCAGCATCCTTCGAGGCCAAGAACAATCCGATAACCACCACGGGCACCACGCCCAAAATGACCTCGACCATAGTAAACAGCTTGGCAGTCATATCCTCACTAGCCGAATTCAAATGAGGCGCCCACTCAGGATGAGCATGCGCACCAACCTTCTTCTCCTTATCGGCACGCGCAGCCTTACCGCTCTCATCAACCACGCGATGAGGATCAAGACGAGTCCCCACAGCAGCAACCCGAGCCCGAGACTTCTTACCCATAAATAACACCCCACAACAGGAAACAAACAAACAAACAAAAGCACTACCCAGTGTACCCCACCCAAGAACGGCACCGCCCCAACCATCCCCCCATACAAAAACGTGCCGCCCCAAAAGGGGCGGCACACAAACTTCTTATCAGCTTTTCAGTAGCGAGCACGCAACGACCCAACGCCGGAGCGCGGGGCGGGGAATACCTTTGCCTCGCGCGACCCTGCGGAGCCGTGAGCGAGAGGGAAAGGTATTCCCCGCCCCGCGCTCCGCAGCCAGGTCAAGCGCTAGTAGTTCACCACCTGCTCCTCAAAGTACGCCTTGGGGTGGTTACACACCGGGCACACCTCAGGCGCCTCGGCACCCACATGCAGGTGCCCGCAGTTCAGGCACTTCCACACCTTCACGCCCTCACGCTCAAACACCTCGCCCGACTCGATGCGCTCGACGAGCTTGTTGTAGCGCTCCTCATGGGCCTTCTCGACTGCGGCGACACCACGGAACTTTGCGGCAATCTCGGCAAAGCCCTCTTCCTCGGCGGTCTTGGCAAACTCGTCGTACATCGTGGTCCACTCGTAGTTCTCACCCGCGGCGGCATCGCGCAGATTGTCCAGGGTATCGGGGACGGCGCCATCGTGCAGATACTTAAACCACAGTTTGGCGTGCTCGGACTCGTTGCCAGCCGTCTCGGCAAAGATGTTCGAGATCTGAACGTAGCCGTCCTTCTTGGCCTTGGAGGCATAGTAGCGATACTTGGTGTGTGCCTGGGACTCACCGGCAAAAGCAGTCTCGAGGTTCTTCTTGGTTTGGGAGTTCTCAAAATCCATAGGTGTACTTCCCTTCAACGCATACCGCCCGTAGGCTTCGAGCGGCCTCGTCTTTAGGATGCCCTCATGCCGGAAATCTAAACCTTACAATCCTGTTCTTCAGATTTGCACAGGCTAGATGCTCAGCCAGCGATCGCCCTCGGCTCGGCAAAAGCCCTCACGCTCCAGGTCGGCTAGAATGCCCGCGACAAGCTCGCGCTCGACCGGTCCACGCCCAGCCGCCGCTTCCATCTCGTTAACGCCCACCACGACATCAGCAAGCGTAATCCCCGCCGGCTGCCCATCGCGCGCTGCCAACAACATACGCACGATATGCGCGCGCTTTTGGCGGCGCGAGCCCTCAAACTTGGACTGACGACTATAGCCCGCCAACCGCCTGGACGGATTGGGCAGTGTCTTTTTAAGATACGCGCCGTAATCCAGCAATGCGTAATACCACGCGCGCGGCGTGTCGGCATCGTCTTGAGGCGCGGCAAAGGGCGCGATCTCGTCCGCCGCCGCACCGGGGGCCGCCGGACAGGCAGCTTGGATCAGCGGCACCAGTTCGCGATCGGGAACGGCCGGCACATCGGGAAAGAAATGATGCAAAAAGACCGTGCGCACGTTGGTCTCCAGATACACGCCCGGAAGATCAAACGCAAACGACCGGATACCTTGCGCCGTTGCCGGTCCAATACCAGGCAGAGCGACCAAGTCACGCGTCTCGTGCGGAAACTCCCCACCCCAATCCTCTACGACCCGTTGAGCGGCCTTGTGGAGCGCCAGAGCACGTCGGTTGTAGCCCATCCCCTGCCAAGCGTCCAAAACATCGGAAGGCGCGGCCTGGGCAAGCGCCTGCACGGTCGGAAAGCGATCGAGCCACGCCGGCATGCGCGTCTCCACGCGCGGCACCTGTGTTTGCTGCAGCATGACCTCGGAAAGCCAAATGATGTACGGATCGCGCGTGCGGCGCCACGGAAGGTCGCGATAACGCAGGACCCCTTCCGAACGAATCATCGAACGAAAGGGGTCCTGAATCATGGCTATGCTCCTTATGCGGCGCTATTCCTCCCGGTAAGCGCACGCGCAGGTGGCGTACTCGGGAAACGCTTCGCGGTCGGCGAACTTGGGATCGACGGCCGGGAACTGGCGGTGAGCGACGATGTCGCCGAGCGAAACGGAATCGAGGTAGTCGCGCATCAACGCCTGGGCTCCGGCCCACAGGGGATGATAGCAGCACGCGCCCATGCGCGCACAGTCACCATCGGGCGCGGTGCAATCGTTCATAACCATAGGACCCTGAACGGCCTCGACGACCTGGCGGATAGTGACGTCGTCCGGACTGACCTTGAGACGCATGCCACCGTGGACGCCACGCAGGCTCTCCACAATACCGGCCTGGACCAAACCGTGCTGAATCGAGCGGGCAAACGAATACGGGACATTGACCTCTTCGGCAGCGGTGCGAACAGAAAGCAAACGCTCCGGATCCTCGGCAAGCATCGCCAGCATGCGAAGGGCGTAATCAGTCTTCCTCGATATGTCCATTTTTCCCCTTTCAAGGAATACGAACAGCTCGAACGAGCTCCGGGGCCGAGCTTGTGTCGAGACGCTAAATGACCGCCAGGACATCCAAATGGTAAATCGGATATCCACTGAGTGCCGCGCTTGGAGCGAAATGCATCAGATGCGGCGCACAGTGCAATTTAGTATAACCTAACCCCCTGTCTCGTAGAACAGGTGTTGCGCAACAAAGCTGTTGTTCAGACAGATATACTTATTGGATTTTACTTGCGTTCCCGAAGGCGCGGGGATTCTGGGCGAAGATGCACCAGGGCGATCGTTCTATCGAAACAAAGTGCATCAAACGCAAAAAGCCACGTCCGAAGACGTGGCTTTAATTGCGTTGGCGGGAAGTACGGGGCTCGAACCCGCGACCTCCGACGTGACAGGCCGGCGCTCTAACCAAACTGAGCTAACTCCCCAGGCAGACGTTCGCGTTTGTTTCCGCTCGCGTGCGCTGCGGGGATTAGTATACACAGAAGTCTGTCCGGCGCGCAACAACTTTTTTGAAAAATTTTTTGGGGCCATCCGGGAGGGCTTCCGGGGCTGAGGGCGGGGGTTAAGTTTGTCGCGAGTTCCGCACGCAAAGGAAAGCACTTAATGTGCTTTCCGTCTTGCGCAGG
>UQZM01000002.1 GCA_900545615.1 uncultured Collinsella sp. | reverse complement strand
CGCGAGCCCGGGGCCCGTGGGTTATACCCTAAGAGCAAACCACCCTTTTTAAGGGCGGTTCTGATTTTGCCGTGGTCCCGGGGCGCACGGCCTTTGTGGAACATCGCCGGGGCGCCGCGCGCTGCGAGAACCCTGCGCCTAGATCTCGGCCTCCGCATGGCCTCGCTGCGCCTCGGGCAGCTCCCCGTAGAGCGGATGGTCTTCGAGCCTAAAGCGCTCGACCTGTTCGGGAGTGCGACCGCGTACAAAGAGCCACGAGCGATCAATCGGCGTCGCCATGAGCGTGCTGGGCAGCGCGTCGGCGCGGTCGGAAAACACCCGGGCACTCTCGGGATCCTGGAACGCCAGCACCAGATGCGTGTCGCAGTTGCCCATGATGGAGCGTGCGCGTGCCTCGCCATAGAGCGCATCGAGCTGGTTGGTCGACTGCAGTAGCAGCGTTGCCCAGATGTTGCGGCTTCGGATAATCGAGAGCACGTTGTCGATCTGGGGGATCTGCAGATTTGCGAAGTCATCGAGCATAAAGCGCACGGGCACGGGCAGGCTGCCGTCGGGCTGCCTATCGGCCTCACGAATGAGGCCCATAAACGCCTGCGAAATAAAGAGGCCGGTCAGCGGATCGAGATTGCGGTCAATATCGCTCACGGTTACAAACAGGGCGCAGGGGGTGTGTCCCATGGAAGCGAAGTCCACCTGATGGCACTCACGATAGAGCTGTGCCGCACCGTCGAATCCCAGACACATGACCTTTTCGGCAAGGATGCCGACGATGCTCGCGTGCATGCGCTCGGCATTTTGCGTAATGGCGTAGCGCCGCCATAGCGAGAGGGCATAGCTTTGGGGGTCGGTCGTGATCAGGTCGTCAAACAATCGACCCGTGGCACCGTCCTGCAGGTGCTCGATCAGCTTGATGACCGAGCTGATCGTCTGCTCGTCGGCGGGTAGCTGTTCGGTGACGTAGGCGATAAGACACGACAGCAGGTTTGCCGCCGCATGATCCCAAAAAGGCTGGTTGTTGTCCTCGATGGGGCAGATGGCCTTTGCCACCGAGAGGATGTCCTGCTGGTTGGGCCTGCCGTCCGCCTTGCGGCGAATGTGCCTTAGGGGGTTGTAGCCGCAGCGCTCGATGCCGGGCGCAAGGGCCGGGACGGTGTTGAGGTCGGCGAAGTTGAGACAATGCACGCGGTAACCGTGGGCTGCCAGCACGGGTCCCACTTCGCGACAGAGCGTGCCTTTGGTGTCGAGCACGATGTAGCTTGCGTTCATTTGCAGCAGGTTGGGCTTGAGGACGTTTCGGGTCTTGCCGGCTCCCGAGGGGCCGATCACAAGTGCGTTGTTGTTGAGTCCCGTTTGGCGGGTGTCGCAGGAAAGCGTTCGATCCTTGGCGAGGATGGTGGACGATGCGGACTCAGATGCGGCGAGGCGGCTGGCGAGGTTAGACATGGGCGACCTCCTTGGTGGTCGAGAGGATTTCGTGGGCAAAGCCGAGCTCGACGGCGCGCTCGGCCGAAAGGTAGGTGTCTTTTGCAGTGAGGGACTGGATGCGCTTGGGCGTGAGGCCGCTGCGGTCCGAGAGGATTTGCGTGAGGGTCTTGCGGGTCTGCATGAGACGCCGGCTGGTTTCCTGCAGCGCAAGTGCCGAGCCGCCTGCCCCCTGGGGGATCAGCGGGTCGTGAATCATGAGCTCTGCATGGGGCGCCATACGGCGATCGTCGCCGCCCATAAAGATTACGGCGCCCATGGACGCGGCGAATTCCAGGCAGACGGTGCGGATGGGGCACGATGCGAGGCGCATGGCGTCATAGATCGCAAGACCCGATCGCACGCTTCCGCCGGCGCTGGCGACAAATATGGTGATGGGGCGGCTGGGGTCGGTGGCATCGAGCAGGCGGATCTGCTGGCATAGGTCGTGGGCCATCGGGGTTTCGATGTTTCCCATGACGGAGAGCTCGCGACGGGCGAGCATCTCATCGTAAATGCTGGTGAGCGTGATACCTCGGGCGGATTCACGCATGGTGAGGGGGCTGATGATGGGGGAATGATTGGTGTCCATGAGGACTCCTTTCTGTTGGTTGTGTTGTGGAATAGGATTGTTGCCCGCGGAGGGGCTGGCGGGCTACAGGGTTCGTCCGAGCCTGAGATCGAGCTCGGTTGTGGGGCAGGCTGCCTGTTCGTGCGGCTCGCAAGCGCCAAGGGCTCCAAAGCGATGGAGCGTTGCGGCGGGCGTGGTGTAGGCGAGCCGCAGCTGATGCTCGACAGGGGCACATCCGTCATTTTTGTAATGAGCCGCGTAGTACTGCGCGATGCTGGCGTTCATCTCGCTGCCAGTGCGATGGCGCTCAAACTGGCGTCTGCAGGTCTCGATGATCTTTGCTACCGACTTGGGTGCCGTCGCGGGAACAAGGGCGAGATAGCCCTCAAATAGCTCGTTGATGCTCAGGAGGCACAGCAGATCGATCAGCGTCCTTATGGCTGCTCCCTCGGCGGAAAAGTGCGCGGTCATGCGGTTATATCGGTTGCGGTCGACGATGGCCGCATGGGGTCTTGGAGTTTTCTGCCCCGTGGTTCCGGGCTTTTGCCGCGCCTGTGTATTGAGCTCGACGTTGCAGCGCTTGAGGCCGTCCAACGGAAGGAACAGTGCGGTGCGCAGGGTGTTCCGCTTGTTTTCGAGCTCATGACGCTCGTCGGGTTCCCATTCGAGCTTGAGTTTCGTGTCGAGCGCCGTAAGCATATGGGCTAGGCAGCCTACGGTAAGAACGTACGAATCGTTGTCGCGTTTTGGGGCATAGGGGTCTGTCAGCTTGCGAATGTCGGGGTCGCCCATGATCTTTGTGCAGCGCTTCAGCAGTTGAGGGTGGTCGGCCAAGATCGTCGCGAGCGGTAGCGACGCGTAGTTCTTGATGGTCGCGGCGGCAAAGGCGGCGTCATATTCGTTTGCATATGCTCGCTCAATGCGGGCATCAAGTATGCTTTTCTTATCGCCGTCTTCAGCGTGGTGGTTTGTCATAGCTTCTCCAATCGGTTGATGTTCGTGCTGTTTGTTGATGTGTTGGTTGTCGTGAGTGATGTGCTTGCCGTGGGTGATGTGCTGACGTTGGGGTGCTATGCGGTTTTCAATGAGCCCGTGAGGCAGTTGCTGCAGGGGCGGGATGGAACGGCCCATGCAAGGCGGAAGGCATCGTGCTCAAAATCGAGACAGCAATGCCCTGGGTGCCTCACATGTGGCAGTTACCTCATTAAGTTGTCATTGCGTTTGGGGTTGTACTTTGCCGATCTTCCTTCTCTTACACGCTGAAAACTGAAACTTCATATGCTCGATCTACTTAAAACCGCAACGGCGGTCTTTTATCAACTTATATGTCGGAACGTGTCTTTGCAAGTACTTTTTTGCGTTTGTTTCAAATGGGGTGGTTTTGCAACCGTCACGCGCCACGCTATGCGAACGTGCCCCGGCTCGGATAAGATGGTGCGATCGAGTTCTACCGCGCTCACCGCAAGTAGTCTTTGTTGCTGAGATGGGTCATGGCCGAAAGGGGCCCGTATCCCAACAGATACAGGCTCCCTTGCTCTTTAAATGGGCATGAGGGTGTATTGAGGGGGGATGTCTTGCTGTCGGCATCCGCGTGCGGTGCCATTCGCTGTCCGTAAATATACGTTTACGGCTAATTTCATACCACTTGTCGGAATGCGGACGCTGTCCTTGCATGTCGGGCGTACATTGAACGTGGTTTTTCGCGTGAAACCACGAATCGGTTGTCAGCCCCGAACAAGGAGGCCCAGCATGACGCTTGCCAAACCCATCAATAAATACATCGACTATATCGATGCCCCCGAGGACACGTTTGAGCAGTATGTCGAGAAGGCGTTAAAGTACAACTTTCGCTGCGTATTTGCGAACCTGCAGGAGTACGAGACGGGCCGCGCCATGCTCGAGGGCTCTGACATCATCCTTGCCGGCGCTATCGACTTTCCCCAGGGCACTATGACGCTTGAGGAGAAGCTTGCGAGGTTTGAGGAATACGCTGCGTGTGGCTTTACCGAGATTGACTACGTTTTGAATCAGGGGTCGATCGAGAACCGCGATTTTGATGCCATCGAGCGCGAGATGACTACCATTGCTGATTTTTGTCGCGCGCATGGCATCACTGACAAGGTAATCGTCGAGATGTGCAAGCTGGACGGCGACGACGCCGCCAAGCGCCGTGTATGCGAGATCGCGCTGGAGGCCAAGCCGGGATTCCTTAAGACATCGACCGGCAGAAGCTTTGGCGGTGCTAAGCTCGAGGACGTGCGGCTGATGCACGAGGTGCTCGGCGATGCCGTGGCAATCAAGGCGGCGGGCGGTATCCATAATTACGAAGAGGCTTGCGCATTCATCGAGGCCGGCGCCAGCGCGTTAGGTGCATCGGCGGGCATCGCGATCGTCGAGGGCGCACCGACGGATGAGCGTCGCTAGCAGACGTATTTGACCTGAGCGATAAAGCTTCACGACCACACGCCGTTCATGTTCGGGACAATATGACATTTTTCCCGTTGTAAACGGAGTCGCGATGGGTGTTCTGTATGATGGCTCAGACAAGGTTGTTCAATGACAGGGAGGCATATATGGCAATCAAAGCCATCGCGATGGATATCGACGGTACGCTCACCAACGATCAGAAAGTGATTAGCCCGCGTACGCGCGAGAAGCTGCTCGCGGCGCAGGAGTCGGGCATTAAGCTCATTTTGGCTTCGGGCCGTCCCGCATGGGGGCTGCACGCCTTGGCGCAAGAGCTCGACCTTCAAAACCATGACGGTCTGCTGGTGGCCTTTAACGGCGCACACGTCGTCGATGCCCAGACCGACGAGGTGCTGTTCGATCAGGCTATGCCTGCCGACGAATTGCATCGCCTGATTGATCACCTGCGTAATTTTGACGTGATCCCTATGATTTCGCTCGGTCGCGATTTGCACGTCGAGGACTCGTACCATTGCATGATCACGCTGCCTGACGGCTCGCAGAAGAATATCGTCAAGTATGAGCGCGACGCGTGCGATCTTAAGATTCGCGAGGTGGAGAGCCTGCATGAGGTCGCTGATGCTTATCCCGTGGACAAGCTGCTGACGGCGGGCGATCCGGCCTACCTGCAGGCGCATTACGAGGAGATGTATGCGCCCTTTAAGCAGACGCTTTCGGGCATGTTTACGGCCGACTGGTACTTTGAGTACACGGCGCCCGGTATCGACAAAGCCCGTGCGCTCGAGGGTGCCCTGCCCAAGCTCGGTATCGATGCCAGCGAGGTCGTCTCGTTTGGCGACGGCCAGAACGACAAGTCCATGATTGAGTGGGCCGGCACCGGTGTTGCCATGGGCAACGCCGTCGATGAGGTTAAGGCTGTAGCCCAGATGGTGACCGCCGATAACAACGAAGATGGCATTGCGGTGGCGCTGGATAAGCTGCTGGGTTAGAATCGCCGATTAATGCATGGCTCGGGCGCCTGTTCGCGGGCGTCCTTTTGTTAGGGAGGGTGCCGTGTCCGCATTTCCGTTCGACGCCGTTATCTTTGACATGGACGGCGTCATTGTCGATACCGAGTATTACTACTTGGGCGAGACTGCCGCGTTTGCCAAGGAGCTTGGGCTTAATCTGACTCAAGAGGAGTTGAATGGGCAGGTCGGTACCTCGCATCAGTTCTTCCTGCATATGCTGGTCGATTGGTTTGAGCGCGCCGGTAAGGGGCATTTCACTGGCGAGGAAGCGTTGGCCCGTTGGGACGAGTGGGCGCATAAGCGTCCGCGCGACTATCAGGCTTTGATTAACCCAGGCGCCGTGGATACGATTCGAGAGCTGCCGCGCCGTGGCGTTCGCGTGGCGCTTGCCAGCTCGTCTCCCATGGATAGCATCGAGGAAGTGCTCAACGCGTGCGGGCTGTCGGATGCCTTTGAGTATGTGGTGAGCGGCGAGCAGTTTAAGGAGAGTAAGCCCGAGCCCGACATCTACCTGCATGCGCTGGACCTGCTGGGGCTGCCCGCGAATCGCTGCTGCTGCGTTGAGGATTCGGTGCCTGGCATCACTGCCGGCAAGCGCGCCGGTCTGACAGTCATCGCCAAGCGCGAGGAGCGCTTTGGCTTTAGTCAGGACTCCGCGGATAAGATTATCGATCAGCTGCCGGACCTGCTGGAACTCGCGTAAGAGCGCGTTAGTTGCGCGTTTTTCGGGTCCGATGAGTAAATACCCGACATTTTGGTGCGACACCTAGCATACTTTAAGCTAATGCGGGCTTAAGGACTTGTTGAATGCCCTTAAGCCCGTTTTAGACGTAATTGCGCTGGGAGAGGGTATATGCCACCGACTGAAGGGCTAACTGACGGTAAAGCAGCGATACCGCTGTACCAACAGGTCATTGATATCATTAAAAACGAAATCAACTCCGGTACCTACAAGGCAGGTGCGCGGATACCCAACGAATTCGAATTGGCTGAGAGCTATAAAGTTGGCCGCGTTACCGTGCGACGCGCTATTGAGGAGCTCGTCCAACAGGGCTATCTAACGAAGCGACAGGGGAAAGGCACGTTTGTCAATGCCCCCAAGCTCAAGCGCAAGATTCGCCAGAAGGATGACGTCCAGAGTTTTTCGGACGCATGCCGCGCTAACGGAATGGAACCGGGGGCGTGTGTCATTTCGAGAAAGATACTGCCGGCGGATTCCACCGAAGCACAGTTCTTTGGTGTTCCCGTTGGAACTGACTTGATTTGCGTTGAGCGCGTGCGTACTGCCGATGGCGTCCCTGTCATGCTTGAGAACAACATATACGTTTACGAGGACAACGCCTATCTATCAACGGCGCCTCTATCTAACCAATCCATTTTTGAGTTCGTGCGCAACCGGACGGGGCGGACGCCTGCGTTTACCGACCCGTGCACGCTCGAGATCGCGTGCACATCGCCCGAGGTCGCTCGGTTGCTGGCGGTTCCCGTTGGCGAACCCTTGTTTTATATGGAAGCCTTCTTCTTTGATGAGCAGCGGCGGCCGTTTATCATCGGTCGTCAGCGGATCGTTGGGTCTCGCTACGTTTTTGACATCTAGGACATTGCGAATGGAGACGCCCGGTGGATCATCTCACCGGGCGTTTCCATACCGTTCACGGCGCAAACGCAACCGTTCAACCGCGTTGCGGCAATCAGTTTGAAATTATCTTGATGACGAGAAAAGCTGCTGGTAATCTATAGAACGTCATAGAACGTTTGCCTTGTGCAAACGTTGAAGCGAGATGCGATGCAGTCTCGAGTTCTTTGGAGGTATCTATGTCAGATACGAAGGCGAAGAAGACAAACAGACGTTTTAAGTTCAAATTACCGCATGTCTATACGATCATGTTCTTGCTGATCGTTGTCTTTGCGGTCCTGACTTGGATCGTTCCCTCTGGTCAGTATCAGCGCAAGACGATTTCGACAGCGGCGGGCGAGCGTGAAGTCGCCGTTGCTGGAACCTATGAACAGGTCGATAAGAACTACACCGATTCCGAGACCGGCGAGACCATCAATCTGGGTCAGGATATCTTCGCGGTCCTGCAAGCGCCCACTAAGGGCATCCAAGAGGCTGCCGACGTCGTTGCGTTCGTCTTATTGATTGGCGGATCGTTCGCAATCATCACCAAGACCAACGCTTTGAATGCCGGCATGAGCCGTGTGATTAAAAAGCTCAAGAACAAGGACATCCTCATCATTCCCATCACGATGACGTTGCTGTCCATTTGCGGCACTACGTTTGGTATGTCTGAGGAAGCCCTGCCGTTCTATGCCATCTTCATTCCCATCATGATGGGTATCGGTTATGACTCGATGACGGCATTCATCATCTGCTTCCTTGGTCCTAACCTGGGATATTGTGCTTCGACCATCGACCCGTTTAACGTCTTGATCGCACAGGGCATTATCGGCATCGAGGGCAATCCGCAACTGTGGCTGCGCGCCGTTTCTTGGGTCATCTTCACTGCCGTCGGTATCGCATGGGCCATGCGCTACGCCATGCGCGTCAAGAAAAACCCCGAGTCGTCCATTACGTACGAGGACGATAAGCTCAAGCGTATCGAGTTTTCCGTGACCGATGCCTCCATCGAGGAAGAGTTCACTATCCGTCAGAAGCTCGTGCTTATCGATTTTGCTTGCGGTATGGGCATTATCGTCTGGGGTCTTGTTACCCAGGGTTGGTACATGAATGAGATTTCCGCCGTGTTCCTTGGCATGGGCTTGCTTGCCGGTATCCTGGGCGGTCTTGACCAGCAGACGATTGCTGAGGAGTTCGTTAAAGGTCTCGCCGACTTTGCGTACGCCGCCATCGTTATTGGTATTGCTCGCGGTATTCTGGTCATCGCCGAGGGCGGCATGATCATCGACACCATTCTCCAGGCGCTCGCTACTGCGCTCGCCGGTGCACCCGCCGCCGTCTACACCACGTTTATGTATATCGTCCTTGGCCTGCTCTCTTTGCTGGTTCCCTCGAGTTCTGGCCTGGCGGCGCTCACCATGCCTGTTATGGGCCCCCTGACCGAGCTTATGGGCCTCAATCCCGAGGCAGCCGTTACCGCGCTCCAGTTTGCTAATCAGACCATCAACACCATCAGTCCCGTGGCGGGCATGACGGTCGCCGGCCTTGCCGTGGCAAAGATCTCGTTTGGCCAATGGTGGAAGACCATTTGGAAGTTCTTCATTTTCATGGTCGTCTTTGGCCTGATCGTAACGGCAATCTCTGGCATGCTTCCGGTGTAGGTGGTTGTGATGTCTGATCGTTTGACGGTCCTGACGTCTAAGAGCGTCTTTACCGGTACGGGGGACCTGCCGTTTGAAGGTTTCGTAGCGGTCCGTGGCAATCGAATTGAGGCTGTTGGCACCAAGTGTGAGGTAGCTTCGTATTTGACCCAAGCGGACGAGGTAGTTGACCTGGGCGACCGCACCGTCATGCCTGGCCTGATCGATGTGCATACCTTCTATACGGGCTGGGCGCTGCGGACGTTGGGGTCTGATCTGTCCGGCGTCGCCGATGCCAAAGAGGCCGTGTCGCTCTTGCGTGCATGGAAAGAAGATCATCCGGATTGCGCGGCGGCTTTTGGCCACAACCTACCCGAAACGCTGGCATCGGATGCCGAGAACGCAAATACGGCGGCTGTGTTTGACGATTGTTTTGGCGATATCCCTGTCGTCTGCTTTACACCGGGTGCGGAGACCTGCGTTCTCAATGCTGCCGCCAGTGCGCGATACGGCTTTACACCGCAGGCGTGCTATGCCGAGAAGATCTGGCGCATGATGAGCGATTTCCTCGCGCTGCCCGAGGTACGTGCGGGGTATTCGGACTACATGAGCATGCTTAACGAGCGCGGCGTTACCGCCATCAAGGAGATGGCGTTTGATGACTACTACGGCTTTGCCGACGAAATGGCTCGCCGTGAGGAATCTGGTGAGCTGACGGTTCGCGTCTCTATGATGTCGCAGCCGGTGGGCGCTGGTGCAAATCTGGCATATGCCCGCGAGGCACGAGAGCGCTTCCGGGGACCGTTCGTTCGTTTTTCTGGCTTCAACCGTATGACCGATCGCGGCGTATGGGTGGGGCTTGCCGAGATGATTGACCCCTATGAGGACACGGCCGATGCGGGAGCCGCCGGCAAGACGGTCGTCGAGGAGCCCGAGTGGGATCTGATTGAGAACGAGCTACGTGCAATTGATGCTGACGGCTTCCGATATTCCTTGCATTGCCAGGGAGATGGCGCCGTTCGTCGCACCGTGGCGCTCTATGCCTCGCTGCCTCGAGACGAACATGGACGGATGCTTCGCCGCCATGCGATTACCGATCTCGAGAACTCTGACCCGACCGATCTTGTCGAGTTTGGCAAGTTAGGTGGAATTTGCGAGGTCTATCCGCAGATTCTGACGCTGGACCGGCGCGAGGATTGCCTATCGATGATGCGTCGACAAATTGGCGAGACGCGACTTTTACACAGCTGGAATCGCCGCGGCATGGAAGATTCCGGATGCACGGTGTGCTGTGGTACGGATTTGCCGCTGCTGATTCCGAGCCTGGGCGAGTCAATCTACAGCGCGTGCGGCGGATACTTCGACGATGGACTGCCCGTGAATGAGGCCAACGTGCTGACGCTTGTCGAGCTCTTGCGCGCTTGGACTGCCGGGGGCGCGTACGATCTGATGCGCGAAGACGAGCTGGGTACGCTTGAGGTTGGCAAGCTTGCCGATATCTGCGTGCTCGATCGGGATGTGTTCGACCTCGATTATCGCGACGCACGCGATCTTGCGGTTGATATGACGATGTCGGACGGACAAATCGTGTTCGATCGAAATAAGGAGGCATAAGGTGTCTGAATCCAAACCGACGCTGCGCCGCGAACAGATTGCGGGCATGAATATCCACTACATCATGTGGTCGCTCGATTACTTCCTTGACGCGCAGCAGCGTTTGGGCTTTGAGTCCATTGAGCTGTGGTGTGCGGAGCCGCATGTGACGCTCGACCACACGGGCTACTTTGAGGCTGAGGTCCTGGCGAAAAAGGCTGCAGACCGTGGGCTTAGGTATCGTACTCTGTGCCCCGAGAATGTTGTCTATCCTTGGCAATACTGCGCACGCAAGCCGCTGCATGAACAGCGCAGCCTGGCGTACTTTAAGCACGGCATTGAGCTTGCCGAGGTACTTGGGTGCGACCGTATGTCCGTCAACTCGGGCTGGGGCGACTGGGGCGAGGATCGCGAGGAAGCCTGGAAGCGCAGCCGCGAGCACTTGTCCATTCTGGCGGAGTATGCCGGCGAGCACGGTCTGGTGCTTACGATGGAAAGCCTGCGCCCCGAGGAGAGCAACCTTGTGACGACGGTTTCCGATGCGAAGCGCATGATTGACGAGGTCGCGAGCCCGTACTTACAGCCCATGGTTGATACAACCGCGATGGGCGTTGCAGGCGAGACGCTCGAGGACTGGTTTGCCGCCTTTGGTGATGGGGCAATTCACGAGATGCACTTTATCGACGGTGACCCGTATGGCCATCTGGTGTGGGGCGATGGCAAGCACGATATGGACGCCTTCGTCGCCACGCTCAACGCCCATGGTTTTGACGGCATGCTGGGCCAGGAAATCACGGACGGTCGTTACTACGATGACCCGGCGGCGGCAGATGCCAAGAACATGGCCGCATTCGAGAAATATCTGATTGACTAAAACAACTATCGGCCACGCAGCCAATCTCATTGATTGCGGACCAAACAAGAAAGGAACTGGATATGAACGCACACGATCTGATCAAAGAGGCAATTGCCGAGAAAGGCAAGTTCGACAGCGTCTACTGGATTGCTTGCGGTGGCTCCATGATCGATTTGATCCCGGCCCATGAGCTTCTGCAGCGCGAGGCAACCACCTTCACTTCGTATATCTATACGGCTCGCGAGTTCGATATCATGCGTCCGCGTCGTCTGGGCGAGAAGTCCCTGGTCATCGCTTGTAGCCACAGTGGCAACACCCCTGAGGTCGTCGAGGGCTGCGAGATTGCCCTTGCTGCCGGCGCTACGGTGATCGCCCAGACCGACAACGCTGGATCTAAGATCGACACCGGTAAATGGACCACGTGGGTCTACCCGTGGGGCGAGGGCGTGCCGCAGGCCGAGGTCCCCGCTGGCATTTCGCTGTCGCTTGCGGCAGAGCTGCTCGATCAGCAGGAGGGTTACGCCGATCTTGCCGATATGTATGCCGGTATCGCCGAGATGGATAAGATTCTTCCCCCGGCACGCGAGAAGGTAAATGCCGAGCTGGGCGATCGCTTTGCCAAGCTTTGCCAGGAGCACGAGTTCTTCTATATTCTGGGCAGCGGTCCCAACTTTAGCCAGACCTACGGTTTCGCTATCTGCTCTCTTATGGAGATGCAGTGGCAGCACTGCAGCTACATCCACTCTGCCGAGTACTTCCATGGCCCCTTCGAGGCTACTCAGGATGGCGTTTTTTACTTCCTGCAGATGGGCTCCAGCGAGTGCCGTGCTATGGACGAGCGCGCCCTGGCGTTCCTTAAGACGCATACCGATACGCTGATGGTGCTCGATGCCAAGGAGTACGGTATGGAAGCCGTGCCGGCGAGCGTCCGTGCCTATCTGGACCCGGTGCTGTTCTACGCCATGAACTGCGAGCTGCGTGCTGCACGCGGCAAGGTGTTTGATCACGACCCCGATTTCCGTCGCTATATGGGTGTTGTCGAGTACTAGAAGGGACAAAGGCCATGGCATTTAACGTTAATGCGCTCGGATTTGGCGACAACGTCGTCGATCGCTACGAGCATATCCACACCATGTATCCCGGCGGCAATGCGGTGAACTTCGCCGTTTATGCCAAGAAATGCGGTGCCGCACGCTCCGCATACATGGGCATTTTTGGCAATGATGCCGCTGCCGAGCATGTCATTGCAAGCCTCGAGGATGAGGGTATCGAGCTTGACAAGTGCGAGCAGATGATTGGCGAGAACGGAGCGGCTCGCGTGACCGTCATTGACGGTGACCGTGTCTTCCTTGGCTCCAACGAGGGCGGTATCCGTGGCGATGCGCGCTATGTCCTCGATCGCTTTGACCTTGCGTACATGAAGCAGTTCGATGTGGTTCATTCGGGCAACTATTGCTTCACCGAGCGCGAGCTGCCCAAGTTGAAGGCTGCGGGCGTCACGGTCTCTTTTGACTTTTCGGACGACTCCACCGACGAGTACTACGAGCAGATTGCGCCCTACGTCGATTTCGCTTTCTTTAGTGCGGCGGATGCCGCGAGTGAGGACGAGATTCGCGAACGTCTGGCATGGGTGAAGGGCCTGGGTCCGCGTTTTGTGTCGGCTACGGCGGGCGCCGAGGGCTGCATTGCTTACGACGGCGAGCGCTATTACCGCCAGCTGGCTAAACCGGTAACGGACATGAAGGACACCATGGGGGCGGGCGACTCGTTCCTCACCTCGTTTTTGATGTGCTATCTCGATTCCGCCAAGCGTGGTGAGGATGGCGCCGAGGCCATCGAACGCGCGCTCGACTTTGCTGCCGGGTTTGCCTCGACCGTGTGCGGTATGGAAGGTTCTTGGGGCCACGGAGCGCCAATCGTCGAATAGCTTAAGAAAGCGTACGGCGGTCTGGCTATGAGGCCTTGGACAGCCGATGCAAAACAATAAGCGAAACGCGAAAAGGGGGCTCGCCATGTGGCGGGTCCCCTTTTGAACATTGGAGAAGACCATGGGTATTAAAGCGTGTGCGGCTGGTTTTTGCTGCGCGGACGTCTATCAAAACATCGGCGTGTTCTATCCGACTGGTAATGGCATTGACTGGGGTATCCATCTTGCACGAATGGGCGTTTCGGTATCCGCCGTGTCGGTTGTCGGCAAGGACGAGTACGGAGACAAGATGAGAGAGGCGCTGGCCGCTGAGGGGTTCGATATCTCACATCTGCGGGTGGAAGATGGCGACACCTCGGTGATGCTCATGGCATTGAAAGACGGCGTCGATCGTGTGCATCTCGAGGCAATCGATGGCGTAATGGAGACATATCGACCGAATGAAGACGACCGGGCGTTTATCCTAGAGCATGACATCATTCATACCGACCTGTTTGGCAATTGTTTGGACCTCCTGCCCGAATGGCATGATGCGGGCAAGACGGTGGTTATGGACTTCTCGGTGTTCAGCCAGGATCCCGAATATGCATGCGAGGCTCATTTTCCTTACGTAGACTATGCGTTCATGCCGTTTGAAGAGGACACTCCGGAGCTGCGGGACTGGGTACGCCACGTGCAGGAATTGGGACCGCGCGTTGCGGTTGCCACGCTTGGCGAGAAGGGGAGCATTGCCTATGACGGTGAGCGCTTCTATGAGTGCGGGATCGTACCGGCGGAGAAGGTCGTTAATACCGTGGGTGCCGGCGACTCGTATATTGCCGGGTTTACCAAGGGCGTGATCGATGGCCTTGATATTCCGGCGTGTATGAAGGCGGGCGCTGAGCTGTCGTCCCGAGTGATTGGTTCGTTTGAGCCGTACTAGGGTCAAATGCCTGGAAAGGAGTATGAAATGGTTATCGACATGTTGGTCCATCCTATGCTCTACGGCGAGATCTGTACGCCGGGTGATGAGCCTGATGGATTCGGTTTTTGGTCACGAGAATTTGGTATGGGGCATATGGGCCCCATGGATTGGGATGAGCTTCAAGTCGAGATGGATGTCTGTGACGTGCAGAAGAGCGTGCTCATGCCGCTCGATGTAACCACGGCATGCGGAGGGCACTTTGGCACCAATGACCAGATTGCCATGCTGGTTGCCGCGCATCCCGATCGTCTGTGGGGATTTGCGAGCGTAGACCCGCAGGTGAGCGGTGCCGCAGACGAACTGGAGCGCGCCTTTACCGAGTTGGGGGCAAAGGGGCTTTGCCTGCATCCTGCAAAGCAGGGTTTTGCCCCCGATGATGCTGTGGCCGAGCCGCTTTACGAGCTGTGCGAGCGCTATAACAAGCCGGTGGTTTTCCATGCCGGTATGTCTTGGGAGCCTGGCGCAGAGCTCTCGCGCAGTAACCCGCTTGCATTTGAGCACACAATCGCAACGCATCCAAATGTGCGCTTTAGTTTGACCCACTTTGGCTGGCCCTGGGTGCGCGAGACCGTGGCGATGCTGCTCAAGTATCCCAACTGCTACACGGACACCTCTATCACTTACATCGATTCGCCCGAGGAGATGATGCAGCGTCTTTTCACGGTCGATATGGGGCCGCTGTGGTATGAGCGCGCGCTATCGCATCAAGTGATGTTCGCCAGCAATACGCCGCGTTTCCGTGCATTCAAACTCAAGCGGGCGCTCGATACCGTGCCCATGCGCGATGATGCGCGAGAAAGGCTCTACTGGGGTAATGCCCTGCGTTTTATTGAAGGGGATGAGTAAACATGGTGACGCTCGAGACATTGAGCTATCTATCGACTGCTCCGGACCAGTTCATCGATATCACCGAAGACGTGCACGCTGCCATCGAACGCAGCTCGGTGACCAATGGCTTGGCGGCGATTATTCTGTCGCATACGACCTGCGGGATCGTGGTAAACGAGGGGCTGCCCTGCGTGGAGACGGATCTTATGGAGACGCTTGATCGCATCGCCCCACTCGATGCCCCCTATGCGCATGCACACTTCCTGCCGAGCTATGGAGCCACCGGCAACAACTCCTGTGGGCATATCAAGAGCATGATTTGTGGAAACAGTTGCTTCTTTCCCGTCCAAGATGGCCACATCGTGTGCGGAGGTGCCCAGAACATCTATCTTGCGGAGTTTGACGGTCCGCAGAAGCGAAAAGTGTACGTCGAGGTGCTGGGGGAGTAACGTCCCTGCGATAACCCTATGAAGGAGCACGTTATGTCGTTTTTAGCTTCGATGTTCAAGACCGAAAAGCCGGTTATCGGAATGCTGCACCTGCGTCCTCTGCCGGGCGATCCACTGTATTACCCGGGCGGAAGCGTGTCGCAGGTCGTGGAAGCCGCCAAGCGCGATCTCGAGGCGTTGCAGCAGGGCGGTGTCGATGGCATTTTGATTACCAATGAGCTCTCGATGCCCTATGAGCAGCACGTTTCTCCCTCAACCCTTGCATCGATGGGCTATGTAATCGGGGCTCTGTCCCATGATCTGTCGACCCCTTGGGGAGCTGAGGCTATTTACGATGGTGATGCCACAATCGAGCTGTGCGCTGCCGTCGACGCGCAGTTCACGCGCTGCAATTTTTGCGGTGCCTGGGCCGGTGATCTTGGGCTGATTAACCGAGATTTCGCTCACACCATGCGTCGCAAGGCGGCGCTGCGCCTGGACGACCTCAAGCTTTTTCACTTCATCACGAGCGAGGGGGAGGTTTATCTCAACGACCGCACGACTGCGGACATTGCCGATTCACTTCTCTTTAATTGCCTTCCGGATGCGATGGTCATCGGCGGTTCGGCTGCCGGTCGTAGCGCTTCGGGCGAGCTTGCCGATGAAGTCCGCGAGCGTGTTGGCCAAGTACCTGTGGTATGTGGCACCGGTTGTCGCGAAAATACCGTGGCTGACGTATTTGCTCACTACGATGGCGCGTTTGTCGGCACGTGCTTAAAGCGCGACGGAAAGCTGGATGCCCCGGTCGATGTTGAGCGGGTAGCTCGTTTTATGGCTGCCGCTCGTACGGCGCGAGGGGAGTAGGCAACTATGGCGCTCTATCTGGGTATTGATATTGGGACAAGCGCCTCTAAAGGCGTTTTAATCGATGATCGATGCAACATCGTTTGCCAAGCCTCTTGTGGACATGAGACGGACAACCCGTGTGATGGATGGTACCAGCATGATGCGGAGGCAGTTTGGTGGGGCGATTTTTGCCGCTTGTCGCGCGAGCTGGTGGCGCGATCGGGGGTTAACGCGGCACAGATCGGATGCGTGGGCCTTTCCGCATTGGGTTGCGACTGTGTGCCGGTCGATACCGAGTGCAACGCGCTGGCGCCCGCGATTTTGTATGGAGTCGATGCACGTTCGAAGCCGCAGATCGACGAGCTCCTTTCCGAATATGGGTCAGATCGCGCACGCGAGCTTTTCGGGCACGATCCCTGTTCGTCAGATATTGCTCCCAAGATCTTGTGGTTTAAGGAGAATATGCCCGAGGTGCACGAACGTGCCGCGAAGTTCCTGACGGCGTCATCGTTTCTGTGCGCAAAGTTGACGGGGCGTTTTACGGTGGACCGTTATTTGGCGGAGGATTTTCTTCCCCTATATGACCGCTACACTTGGAAGGTTGATGCTCGGGAATGTGCTCGTTTCTGCCGGCCTGACCAGATGGCGGAGGTAATGTCGGCTACCGATATTGCCGGGGCGATTACGCAGCGTGCGGCAGAGGCGACGGGGCTCGCGGCAGGGACACCTGTCTTAGTGGGAACGGGCGACTCTGGTGCCGAGGCCATTTCGACGGGTGTATTCCGTCCCGGCGATATGATGGTTCAGTTGGGGAGCACGGCGTATTTCATCTACCTAGCTGAACATATGGTCGATGATGCCCGCCTGTGGCCGGGGACGTTTATCATTCCCGGAACTTACGGGATCTGCGCGGGGACCAATACGGCGGGTGCGCTCACATCGTGGCTGCGCCAAGAGCTGTATCGCGACGCCGTAGAGGCCGAGGGCCACGGTGGCCCCGATGCATATTCGGTTATGGCACATGATGCCGCCGACGTGGCGCCGGGTGCCGATGGGCTCCTATGTCTGCCGTACTTTGCGGGGGAGCGTACTCCGCTCAACGATCCCGAGGCGCGTGGCGTCTTCTTTGGCCTGACCGGAAGGCATACGCGAGCCCATATGGTTCGCGCCGCCTTGGAAGGCGTCGCGTATACCGTTGCATCCCATGTCGACATTATCGAGCGAGAGCATGGACTGCCAATTGGGCGCATTATGCTTGTCGGAGGTGGAACCAAGAATCCAGTTTGGATGCAGGCTATCGCCGACGTATGCGGGCGCGAGGTCTCGGTTGCCAAGGTTACGGTGGGCGCATGCTTCGGTGATGCCATCATGGCAGCTCTCGCAGGTGGCGCCTACGCATCATGGGATGAACTCGCTCAAGTCCTTGGCGTTGCGCAAACAATCGTGCCCGATATGGCTGCCCACGAGTTATATGCGTCGCGCCGTCATATCTTTGACGAATTGTATGCACGCAACCGTGATCTCATGCACGAATTGGTGTAATGCTTCCGAACTGCACCGCCTTCCAATAGGGGCTGCGTTGTGCGATTCGCATGCCCCTTGGCATGTTTGCCCACAGGGGTTAGCGAAGGTCAAAAACAGAGCGCGCATTTGCTAAAACTGCCGACTCAATGTGCTGTATATCGCAGTTTTTGAGCGTGGCGATGCGCTCTAAGGTCCTTGTGAGCGATCTGATGAGCGACTGTGTGCTTGTTTCTGTGTTTGGTTCGGCCGGTGCATCGGTCTCGAGCAGTAGACGGTCGAGTGGAATCTGTCGTGCGTATTCGCGTCCTCGTTTAGACGCGAGCATGCGTTCGTTGACAGAAAAATAGCAGCCCGCATTACGCGCGCGGACGAGCTCGTCCGAGGTGCCGCTAAACCAGTGGAAGATGATAGCGGGGGAGTCGGGGTTTGGGATGAGTAGTCCGTGCGATTCGAGTACGTCCAGCACGGTTCCTGCCGAACGAACGGCGTGAATTGATATCACGCGCCCGGTAAGAGGATGCTGCACGAGCGCATCGCAGAGCCGGTTAAGTGCCTGTATTTGTAGCGGCTCACTTCCAGCAAAGCGCGCGGAAAAGTCGAGTCCGACCTCGCCGATGTAGCGCTCTTGGGCAGCAACTTCGCAAAGCAGATTGACTTCGGCAAAACCACAGTGGCCGTCGGCGATCCACCAGGGGTGAAGCCCAACGCCGGCGATGATGCCTGGGTGGCGACGGGCGCGATCGTTTGCGCTAGCGAAGTTGCGCGGATCGACTCCGCAGTCAAATAGAGCTAGGCCTAGCGCCGTCGCCTCATCGGCAACGGCGTCCGGGTGAGCCATTAAATCGAGATGACAGTGTGCATCAAATAACCGGGGCTCCATCTCGGCGCGCTCCGCTAGTCCAAGCGCTGGCCATCGGAGCGTACGCGCTCGGTGCCGCGGCCGCTGATCTGGCGGATAACCTCGCCGGCGATCATCTGACCCATGATAGGCGGCATAAAGCTGGCGGTTCCGAGCTCGGTACGCTCGTGGATGTTGGAAGGGTCGCGGGGCTGCGTCTTAACCGATTCCTCGCAGCTAAATAGAACATGCAGGTTCTTGATTCCTCGCTTCTTACATTCTTTGCGCATAATGCGGCTCATGGGGTCACGTACCGTATCGAAAATATCGGCAAAGCGGAGGCACTCGGGATGGAGCTTGTTGGCCCCGCCCATGGAGCTAACCAAACGAATGTCGTGGTCCTGAGCATATTTGGCAATGGTGAGCTTGGCCGAGATGGTGTCGATGGCGTCGACGACATAGTCGACCTTGCCGTCCGTCTGCTCCAAAACGCTCGTGAAGAAATCATCGATGTTGTCGCTCAGCAAGTATTCAGTTCGCTTGATGACGGTGGCGGCGGGATTGATGTCGTGGATCATGGCTTCCATCACGTCCACCTTGCGCTTGCCGACGGTGCTGTGAAAGGCGATGGCCTGGCGATTGATATTGCTGGGCGCGATGACGTCCTTATCCAGAATGACGAAATGTCCGATGCCGCCCCGGGCGAGTGCCTCGCAGCAGTTGGAGCCCACGCCTCCGCAGCCGAGCACTAGCACCGTAGCATCGGCGAGCTTATCGAGTGCCTCGCGGCCCATGATGATCTCGAGCTTGGTGTCGCGTGTCTCGATGGGAGCGGCAGCGGTTTCGGTCATAGACATCCTCCGATGGGGAAGCGAATCGTGTTTTAGCTATTGCCATTATAGGTGTTATCGCGATTCCATTTGAGCCCTTGGGCTTGTTGAAATGGGATCGGGGTTCGCATAAGATTGAAGCAGATGGCACCCGTTGCAGCGGGTTGGCCAACTCCAAAACACGTTTGTAGCGTGAGAAGTGGCCCTCTTCGCATTACGCGGGGGCGGCTATTTTTTTGAGTGTAAGATTAGATAGTTAGACAAACATCTAAATATTGAGTATAGTGTGCACGTCATGAGAGATGGTGAGAGGAGGTCTTATGCCGGGAGAGGGTTTTAAGGCGCTTGCCGATCCAACGCGACGGCGCATTTTGGAGTTGCTGCGCGAGGGCAATTGCACGGCGGGGGAGCTTGCCGAGCATTTCGATATCAGTAAGCCGTCGCTGAGCCATCACTTGGCGACGCTCAAAAACGCCGGGTTGGTGACCGACGAGCGCCATGGCCAAAACATCGTATACAGCTTAAACACCACCGTCATGCAGGATTTGATTGGCTGGTTTATGGGCTTTACAAACACGGAAGGTGATAAGGATGAATAACGAAAACAAGGGCATTCACCCCACGGGGGTATCGTCGCGCGTGTGGATTGCGCTGGTCGCTCTGTGCGTCGCCAATGTCGTAGCGCACCTCATGGTGATGCCGAGCTTGCCTGCGCAGATTCCCACGCACTGGGGCGCGAGCGGCGCCGTCGACGGTTGGGGTCCTAGCTGGATGGCCTCCGCGCTCGGCGTGCTGCCTCTGGCGCTTCTCGCAATGTTCTGCGTGGTGCCGCGCATCGACCCCAAAGGTGAGGCATATCGAACCTCGGGCAAGTTCTACCAGGGCTTCGTAATCGCCTTCACCTTGTTCATGTGCGCCATAAGCTGGCTGGGAGAGCTTACGGTCTGGGGCGTGGTGCCGGCGGTCGGTTCGGTTAACGTGCTGATTTCCGGTGTTGTCGGTTTGCTGTTCATCGGCGTAGGCAACTACTTGCCGCGTGTGAAGCAGAACTATACGCTCGGTATCAAGACACCTTGGGCGCTTGCCGATCCCGAGAACTGGCGCCGTACGCAGCGTTTTGGCGGCGCCTGCTTTATGGTGCTGGGTATTGGCCTGATTGTGATGGGCGTGGCAGGCAGCGTGCTTTCGAGTGAAGTCGTCGCCGCGGTGATTGCGGTTCTGGCGTTTGGTTCGGTTGGAGCCGTCTACGTCTACTCGTATCTGTTGTGGCGCAAATCGCAGCGAGCCGCTCGTTAAGGTTGCGGAAAACTAGCGTACGCAGTTCATAGTATGTTCCGGGGGACTTTTCCCAGGTAGTATTAGGGGGTGTGGGCAACCATGCCCCTTTTTCGTTACGTTTCAGAGCTGGTTCCCTCATTTCGTTTCCACTAAAGCGAATCAAGAATAGGGAAACAGCAGGTAGAAAGGATAGAACAGACATATGGCGGAGTTTATCTACCAGATGTATCAGGCTCGCAAGGCCCATGGCGACAAGGTAATCCTTGACGACGTGACCCTGAGCTTCTACCCCGGTGCCAAGATCGGCGTCGTGGGCCCCAACGGTATGGGCAAGTCGACCCTGCTCAAGATCATGGCCGGTATCGAGGAGGTCTCCAACGGCGATGCCAGACTTACCCCCGGCTACACCGTGGGTATCCTGCAGCAGGAGCCGCCGCTCGATGACGACAAGACTGTCATCGAGAACGTGCGCATGGCATTTGGCGACATGATCGCCAAGGTCGATCGCTTCAACAAGATCGGCGAGGAGATGTGCGACCCGGATTGCGACATGGACGCCCTCATGGCCGAGATGGGCAAGCTCCAGGACGAGATTGACGCCGCCGATGGCTGGGATATCGATTCCAAGCTCGGCCAGGCCATGGACGCCCTGCAGCTGCCCGATTCCGACATGCCGGTCAACGTGCTTTCCGGCGGCGAGCGCCGCCGCGTGGCCCTGTGCAAGCTGCTGCTCGAGGCTCCCGACCTGCTGCTGCTCGACGAGCCCACGAACCACCTGGACGCTGAGTCGATCCTGTGGCTCGAGCACTTCCTGCACAACTACCAGGGCGCGGTGCTTGCCGTCACGCACGATCGCTACTTCCTGGATAACGTTGCCGAGTGGATCTGCGAGGTCGACCGCGGTCACCTTTATCCCTACAAGGGCAACTACTCCACGTATCTGGAGACCAAGGCCGCCCGTATCGAGGCGCAGGGCAACCGCGACGCCAAGCTCGCCAAGCGCATAGAGGCCGAGCTCGAGTGGGTACGCAGCTCGCCTAAGGCTCGCCAGGCCAAGAACAAGGCCCGTCTGGCTCGCTACGAGGAGATGGAGGCCGAGGCCCGCGCAAGCCAGAAGCTCGACTGGACCGACATCCGCATCCCCGTGGGCCCGCGTCTGGGCAACAAGGTGCTCGAGGCTCATCACCTGCACAAGGAGTTCGACGGTCGCGTGCTCATCGATGACCTTTCGTTCACCCTGCCGCGCAACGGTATCGTGGGTGTCATCGGCCCCAACGGTGTGGGCAAGACCACGCTGTTCAAGACCATCGTGGGCCTGGAGCCGCTGACTTCGGGCGAGCTCGAGGTGGGCGAGACCGTCAAGATCTCCTATGTCGATCAGAACCGTTCCGGCATCGACCCCGATAAGAACCTGTGGGAGGTCGTCTCGGACGGCCTGGACCACATGATGGTCGGCGAGACCGAGGTTCCGAGCCGTGCTTATGTGGCGAGCTTTGGCTTTAAGGGCCAGGACCAGCAGAAGCGCGCCGGCGTGCTCTCCGGTGGCGAGCGCAACCGTCTGAACCTGGCGCTTACGCTCAAGCAGGGAGGCAACCTGCTGCTCCTCGACGAGCCCACGAACGACCTCGACGTCGAGACGCTGTCCTCGCTCGAGGCGGCGCTGCTCGAGTTCCCAGGCTGCTCGGTGGTCATTAGCCACGACCGTATGTTCCTGGACCGCGTCGCCACGCACATTCTGGCGTGGGAGGGCACCGACGAGAATCCGGGCAACTGGTATTGGTTTGAGGGCAACTTCGAGGCCTATCAGGCCAACCGCATCGAGCGCCTTGGCGAGGACGCAGCCCAGCCGCATCGTATCCACCGTAAGCTGACGCGCGACTAATTTGTTACGCGGTTTTACCAAACCGCGTAACTGCTCGACGCTGCAAATGTCCCAGAGCGGCAATCTGACGTTCAATCGTCGCTTGCGTACCAAAGTACGCGGCGCTCCTCTTTCACGTCACCTTGCTCGCTCTGGGACATTTTCGCTGACTTATGCTCAACCTGGAAAAATAAAGACGCGGCGAACGTTTTGTGGCGTTCGCCGCGTCTTGCTATTCGTTTGGTTCTTCGACCTTGTCGATGACCCAGGTGGCTCCGAGGCCGCCGGTGGTGTTGCGGCGGATGCGCACGGTGACTTCGTGGCGCTCGCCGGCCTGCGTGTAGTGCAGGGGGAAGCTTGCGCGGTTTCGCGCGGCCTCGATGGTACCGCGCTCGCGGGCGATCCAGTAGTACTCGCCGACGATACCGAGCGTGTCGGCGCCGTAGGGGAGATAGGTCGATAGCTCGTGCAGAAGCGGGCCGGGGCAGAAGACCTCGGTTGCGAAATCGATGGGGAAGTCCTTGGGGATGGTCGGTGCTGCGGGTGCGGGGGCCGGTGCTGCAGCGGGGGCCGGAGACGGTGCCGGTGCGGGAATTTGGTCGCAAACAGCGGCGGGCACGGATTCGATGACGGGTGCGGGCTCCGGCGTCGCTTCCGGCTTGATTGTGGAATCTGCGGGCTCCAGCGTCGTCTTCGGCTTGGTTGTGGAATCTGCGGGCTTCACGGTGACGGGCGCGTCTGCAACTGCGGTTTCAACCTCAACCTGCGTCGCGTTCTCGTTCTCGACGCTCGACTTTGCCTCGATGGTCGTGGATGCCATGGTGGTGATGCCGGCATTGGCGTTCTCGGGGTCGTAGACGACCGTGAGCGAGATGGCGGGCTGCGGCGTCTCGGGCTCCGGCGCCGACTCGGTAGCGTCTTGATCAGCGGGCTCGTCGGGCTGTTCGTCCTCGGCCTCGTCGCCAAAGATATCGCTGTTTTGGAACGCAGGCGCCTCGGGTTGGTTAGCGGCTTCTTCGGTTGTCGACTTGGGAGCCTCGTTGAGCCCCGCAGTGGCTTCCTGCTCTGACATAACTTCGGGATCGGTCGTGGCGGCGATTTCGGTTCTGGCTTCTGCCGTCACCTCGATAGCGACTTCGATCTCTGTCTCGGGCTCGGGCTCGGGCTCCGGCACAGCTTCAGCCACGGGTTCGGGTTCGGGCTCAGGACGTTTAACGTGCTTGGGGCGCACGGCCTTGAGGTCCTTCTCACCGCGCTTTTTCTTTTTGTAGGACTGCTTGGCGCCCTTGGCGGTCTTGGGCTTGTCCTCGCCCTTGGCAAGCGCAGCATCCCAGGCCTCGTTGGCGATGACCGTGGCATACAGGCGGCCGCCTTTAAAGACGGTCAGCTTAATGCAGTCGTCGAGCTCCTCGAGCAGCTCGCGCGTGGACTCGAAGCCCAGGTCATAAGCAGTCATGTCGCCTGCGGCGAGCGCCTCCTCGACCTGCGTCATAAACGTTTGCTTGCCGCATCCAATCGCATCGCGTAGCAGGCGATACAGATAGATGTGGTTGCCCAGCGAAAGCGTGGGCCTAACTATTGTCTTGCTCATGGCAAATCTCCTCTTTACACATGTAAAGCATCTTACCATCGCATAGCGTTCGCCATGGCGGCGCCCAAGGCAAACGGGCGCGAACCGCTGTCGATTCGCGCCCGTTGTACAGGTCGGTTATCTATGAGAGGCAAACGTACTTAGTTGCCCGATGCCGTGCCTTGGCTCGAGTTGTCAGATGCCGTGCCGGAAGCGGTTCCGCTCGAGCTGTTGGTGTTGTTACTGTCTGCCGTGCCCGTTCCCGACGTGGTGTCGCTCGTCTGGCCTCCCGTGTTCGGCTGTGAACCGTCAGTCGTTTGGCTTGAGTCGGTCGTGCCGGACGGCGTGCCACTGTTGGCCGTAGAGGAATCGGTGCCCTGCGATTGGTTTTGGGTGTTCGAGGACGAATTGGCAGAGGTAGGACTGTCTTGCGTGTCGTCCGTCTGTGCCTGCTGATCCTGCGGCTGAGTGTTGCCATTTGCATCGCTCTCGGTCGTGCGCGACGACAGGATTGGCTCGGGACGCTCGCCCAGACCCTCACCGGCAGTGGTGATAAGGATGGCGCCGGCGCAGGCGATGACCGCGACGATGGCGATGGCGATCGAGAAGACGATGACCTTCTTTTGTGTCTGGCTGCGCTCTGCCGCCGCCTTGGCGCGCAGGCTGTTGGGGGCGACGCGCGCCGTGGTCGCGCGTCCCGCAACCTGGCGCATCTCCTGCCTGGTCGCGGCGCCACCTAGGTGCTCCTCGACATCGGGCTCAACGGGCTCGTAGGCGCCGGCAGGGTAGTCGACAGCGGCATGCGTGCCCTTGATTGCTTCGGCGCTGGCGGAGATAAAGTGGCGATAGACCTGCGAGGACACAACAGTGATGACTGAGCTCACAGCGGCACCAATCACCGAGCCGGCAATGCCGATCTTTGAAGCAAGCGCCACGCTCGTGGCGGCAGCTGCGGCGCCGGCGATGATCTGGGGAATGGAAATGTCGTCGAACAGGCCCTTTTTGGGCGCGATGGCCATGGTCTGTCCAATGGAATGGTTCTCGTGTACGCCGTTGTTGAGCGATGCCGGCGTCATGACGCGCGTGCGCGGCGCGTCGGTGTACTTGGTTGTCATACGGGGTCCTCCCGGTGTAAATCTGCTTCGTTTCGTGTAGCCATCAGGGTACCCACCAGATGTGAATCGTACGTGACATTTAACAGATACCATCAACTCATCAATTGCTCACCAAGTTGGTGGGATGCGGTTCCACCCGGCGGTTGAACTACAATAGGGCTTGCTAATTGTGTTGAATAGCGTTTACGCACGGGAGCATTCTTATGAATCTTCACCTTTCTCAGTCTGATGGCTTTTTGCGTGTGGCGGCGGCCTCGCCGCGGATTCGCGTGGCCGATGTCGAGGGCAATGCCGAGGTTGCGCTGGCGGCTGTTCGCGATGCTGCCGGGCGTGGCGTTCGCGCGCTGGTACTGCCCGAGCTTAACCTGACCGGCTATACCGCGGCCGATCTGTTCCATAACCGCACGCTGCTGCATGCCTGCGAAGCAGCGCTGGTGCACATCCTCGATGAAACCCGTGAGCTGCCGATCGTCTTTACCGTTGGCTTGCCCGTTGCGGTGGCTGAAAACATCTACAACTGCGCCGCCGTGTGCTGTGCGGGTGAGCTTTTGGGCCTCACGGCCAAGAAGTATCTGCCCAACTATGGCGAGTTCTACGAGCGCCGCTGGTTTGCTCCGGCGCCCGCAGATCCTGTGTGGGTCGAGTTTGCCGGTCAGGGTCCGGTTCCGCTGGGTTCGGGGCTTGTCTACCGCTGCTGTGATGAAGGTGCCGAGGATATGGTGCTGGGCGTTGAGGTCTGCGAGGACCTGTGGGTGCCGGCGCCCCCTTCGACCGAGATGGCGCTTGCCGGTGCGACGGTGATCCTCAATCCGTCGGCTTCGGACGAGATTATCGGTAAGGCGGATTACCGCCGCAGCCTCATTTCCAACCAGAGCGCGCGCCTGTACTGCGCTTATGCCTACGCGGACGCGAGCGAGGGCGAGTCCACGACCGACATGGTCTTTGCGGGCGAGAACCTTATCTACGAAAACGGCTCCAAGCTCGCCGCGACCAAATTGCTTACCTGCGATATGGCCATCGCCGACGTTGACCTTGACCGCCTGATTGCTGAGCGCCGTCGCTCGACGACGTGGACGCGCGCCGACGATGCGCCGGAGGCCACGACCGTTGAGTTTTCGTTTGAGGGCGTGCTGGCCAAAGAGCCTGTCCTGCGCGATGCCTGCGATATCGACCGTGTCTTCCCCCGCGCGCCTTTTGTGCCGGCCGACCACGGCGACCTGGCCGAGCGTTGCGAGACCATCCTCGATCTACAAACCGCCGGCCTCAAGACCCGCCTTGCCCATACGGGTACCAAGGCTGCAGTCATCGGTCTTTCGGGCGGCCTGGACTCCACGCTGGCACTGCTTGTGACCGTGCGTGCCTTCGATGCGCTGGGGCTGCCGCGTACGGGTATCACGGCGGTCTCCATGCCAGGTTTTGGCACGACGCATCGCACCAAGTCGAATGCCGAGTCGCTCGCTCGCGACCTGGGTGTGAGCTTCCGCGAGGTTTCGATCCACGCGGCTGTGGAGCAGCACTTTAAGGACATTGAGCACGATTCGGCCGTGCAGGACGTGACCTACGAGAACAGCCAGGCCCGCGAGCGTACGCAGATTCTGATGGACCTGGCCAACCAGGCTGGCGGCTTTGTCATCGGTACCGGCGACCTGTCGGAGCTGGCGCTCGGCTGGGCTACCTATAACGGCGACCACATGAGCATGTACGCCGTCAACGCGAGCGTGCCCAAGACGCTTGTGCGCCATCTGGTGCGCTATGCGGCTGATGTCTTTGGCGGGCGTATTGCCGAGGTCTTGCTCGATATCCTCGATACGCCGGTGTCCCCCGAGCTTCTGCCGCCCACGGGCGATGGCGAGATTGCACAGAAGACCGAGGATTTGGTGGGCCCGTACGAGCTGCACGACTACTTCCTCTACTACCTGCTGCGTTTTGGCTTTGAGCCGGGCAAGATCTACCGCATGGCGCTCAAGAGCTTCGAGGGCGTCTACGACGCCAAGACCGTCCACACGTGGCTGCGTACGTTCTATCGTCGCTTCTTTGCCCAGCAGTTTAAGCGCAGCTGCCTGCCCGATGGTCCCAAGGTGGGCTCGGTGACGCTCAGCCCGCGCGGCGATTGGCGTATGCCGAGTGACGCCAGCTCACGTCTGTGGCTTGCGCAGGTCGATGCGCTCGATCCGATTGACTAAGGTTGGCTAAATTGAACCAATACGGGGGTTGCAAGCGTTACACTTTTGCAATCTGATGGCCCGTATCGCGCGGCGCTCTTGTCGGAGCGCCGCGTTTTTCATATCGAAAGGTGGCACCATGCAGGCATCGCAGCGTCTCGACCGCTTTGGCGCGGAGGTCTTCGCCTCGCTCAACAACAAGCTTCTCGCGCTGAAGGCTCAGGGCAAGACCATTTACAACATGAGCGTGGGCACGCCCGACTTTAAGCCGTACGACCATGTGGTCGAGGCACTCACGCAAGCAGCCCAAGATCCCGAGATGTGGAAGTATGCCCTGCGCGACCTGCCTGAACTCAAGCAGGCCGTGTGCGATTACTATGAGCGCCGCTTTGGCGTTTCGGGCATTACACCGTCCATGGTGCAGTCGTGCAACGGCACGCAGGAGGGCGTGGGCCATTTGGGCCTGGCCCTGCTCGATCCGGGCGACACTATTTTGGTTCCCGATCCGTGCTACCCGGTCTTTGAGGCGGGTGCCAAGATCGCCGACGCCAAGCTCGAGTACTATCCGCTGGTCGCCGAGCATAATTACCTGCCCTATGTGGCGGGCATCGATCCCGAGGTGGCCGATCGCGCCAAGTATATGATCGTGTCGCTGCCCGCTAACCCGGTGGGCTCGGTGGGCACGCCCGAGGTCTATGAGGAGATCATCGCTTTCGCCCGCGAGCACGACCTTCTCATCGTCCATGACAACGCATACTCCGACATCGTGTTCGACGGCGAGCCGGGTGGCAGCTTCTTGCAGTATCCCGGCGCGCTCGAGGTGGGCGTGGAGTTCTTCTCGCTCTCCAAGTCGTTTAACGTTACCGGTGCGCGTATCGGCTTTTTGGTCGGCCGCGAGGACGTGGTCTCTGCCTTTGCCAAGCTGCGCGGCCAGATCGACTTTGGTATGTTCTTCCCGATCCAGAAGGCTGCTATCGCCTGCCTGAACGGTCCGCGCGATGAGGTCGAGGCGCAGCGTCTGAAGTACCAGGAGCGCCGCGATGCCCTGTGCGACGGTCTTGAGGGCCTGGGCTGGGAGCGTCCCAACGCGCATGGATCTATGTTTGTGTGGGCCAAGCTCCCCGGTGGCCGCACCGATTCCATGGCGTTTTGCGAGGAGCTTATGGAGAAGGCCGGCGTTGTGGTGACGCCGGGCGCGAGCTTTGGTCCTTCGGGCGAGGGGCACGTGCGCATGGCGCTGGTTCTGCCGCCCGATCAGATCGCTTTGGCTGTCGAGGCCATTCGCGAGGCGGGCCTGTATTAGAAAGGTATTTCGGCTCGTCAATAGCTCGAAACCGATTTCGTGCAGTTACTTTACGAATCCTGCAAATAATTTCGGTAAACGGTCGATATTTGCCTGCGAATAGGAGCATAATCAAAGTCCCGATTGGATGTATTGGGATTACGGCAAGCCGCTCGGGTCGTTCCCGGGCGGCTTGTTTGTGGAGAGAGATGGGAGTTTCTAATGGTTAACGAGAAGAAGGTCGCTATTGTCGGCTGCGGTTTCGTCGGTTCGTCTTCGGCGTTCGCGCTGATGCAGAGTGGCCTGTTCTCCGAGATGGTCCTCATCGACGTGGACAAGAATCGCGCCGAGGGCGAGGCTCTGGATATCGCGCACGGCATGACGTTTGCCGAGCCGATGAAGATCTACGCCGGCGATTATTCCGATGTCGCCGACGCCGCCATGATTGTCGTCACCGCCGGTGCTGCCCAGAAGCCCGGTGAGACCCGCCTGGACCTGGTCAACAAGAACGTCAACATCTTTAAGTCCATTATCCCCGAGATTAAGAAGTCCGGCTTCGACGGCATTCTGCTCATCGTCTCCAACCCGGTCGATGTTCTGACCTATGCTGCCATCAAGATGTCCGGCCTGCCCGAGGGCCATGTCATCGGCTCCGGCACCGTGCTCGACACCGGCCGTCTGCAGCAGATGCTTGGTGCCCACGTTGAGGTTGACCCGCGCGATGTCCAGGCCTATGTCATGGGCGAGCACGGCGACTCCGAGTTTGTCGCTTGGTCCAGCGCTCAGGTTGCCGGCGTTCCGCTGAACACCTTCTGTGAGCTTCACGGCCACCTGGAGCATGAGGCCGCCGAGAAGCGCATCGCCGAGGACGTCAAGAACTCTGCCTACACCATCATCGAGAAGAAGCACGCCACCTACTATGGCGTCGCCATGGCCGTCAAGCGCATCTGCACCGCTGTCATGCGTGACGAGCAGACCGTTCTGCCCGTCTCCTCGCTCATGGTGGGCGAGTATGGCCTGTCCGATCTTGCCATCTCCATGCCGACCGTCGTTGGCCGCGACGGCGTTGTCTGCCGCGTCCCCGTGCCGCTGAACGATGACGAGCAACATGAGCTTACCGCCTCTGCCAAGGCTCTTAAGGACATCATCGACAGCGTCGACTTCTCCTGCTAAATTCGGCTCGTTTGAGCAGCAGGCTGCAATGAAGGCGCCCGGGTCCATGTGATCCGGGCGCCTTTTTGGTGCATTGGGGACAGGTTTGTTTGCACCAATCTTCGATGCGCCTGGGGCGGGCTCGACCGCTATACTGGTTCGTGCCGAAATCAATCTAGAACGGAATGCCGTATATGAAAATCAATCACGCGATTCTGCATATCCTGGACTTTGACTCTGCCGTCAACGTTATGAGCCAGCGCGAGCTCGATATCGAGAGCCGTACCGTGCGCAACTTCGTGACCACGCATCTGCGCCGCGCGCGCACCTCGGCCGACAATAAACGCGCCACGTTTGCCGAGAACTCTGCGTTTGGCGGCGAGCTCAAGGGCTATTTCTTTGGCGAGCGCGAGTTCGTGGATCTGTCGCAGCAGATTGCGGAGTTTATCTCCTCCGAGCTCACCAAAGCCGAGAAAGCCGAGTCCACCGACGTGCTCGTGGCCGATTTTGACGACGATGAGGATGCCCGCTGGTTTGCCGTGATGCTGCTGGGCTCCAAGCAGGCATTCATGCACGAAGTGGGCCGCGAGGAAGGGGAGGTGCGCAACGACATCGCGCGCCACTACGCCATTCTGCCGAACCCCTCGCAAAAGGTGCCGAGCTATGCCATCGTGCGTGCGAGCACCATGGAGATCGGTTACGTGGACAAGAAGCGCAAGATTGCCGGTGAGGACCGTATGCTTATCCCCGATGGCCTGCTGCAGTGCGACACGGGCGTATCGGGCAAGGAGGTCATCGACACCGTGACGCGTGTGGTCGAGGAGGTCGCCGAGGAGCACGGTGCCAACACGGCTGTAGCGCTCGCTAAGGTTAAGGCTGCCGTTGCCGAGAAGGTCGAGGATGACGAGGAGCTGCCGCCTTGGGATATCGTCGATGAGGTCTTTGAAGACGAACCGGTCATCAAGGAGAACGTGCGCGCGGCACTGACCGAGGAGAAAGTGCCTGAGCGTGTGCCCGTGGAGCGCAAGCAGGTCGAACGCGCGGCGGTGCGCAATCATAAGATCCGTACCGACACGGGTATCGAGATCAGCTTCCCGGCCGAGATGGGCTCGAACTCCGAGTACATCGAGTTTGTCAACGAACCCAACGGCCTTATCTCCATCGAGCTCAAAAACATCGGCAGCATCGAGAACCGATAAGGCTTTTTGCTTTTGAATAAAAGTCTGGATTATATTTTGAAGTATACTTTGAAATATAATCCAGATTATTTTTTGGAGGCCAAAATGTCCCCACTTGTTCTGGAAAAACCGGTGTTTACAAAAGACCAGGTTGTTTCTGCTACCGAAGCAAGCAAGTCCTTATCCGCCATTCGTAAACGCGCAAAACGCGCGCCTCAGTTCATTGCTGATCATAATGATATCGATACCGTGATTATCGACTATGCTGCCTATGAGGAAATGTACGGCGCGCTGCAGTATCTGCGTGAACTTGAGATAAATCGCATCGCTGCGGATCGAGTCAAGCATGGTCCGCATGAGTTTGTTCCGTTTGAGGATGCCTTAACTGCCGAGGAGCTCGCGGAGCTTGAGTCGATGGATCCGGACGCGATTCCCGACGAGGATCTTTTCGAATGAGCGGGCATTTTGTTGTCGGCTTTTTGAATCGAGACGTCGAGAAGGAATATCAAAAACTAGATGGATCCCAGCGCAGGCTCGTCCGTATTGCCGTCGCAAAATTAAAGACGCGCGCTGATGAAATCGGAACGCCGCTTCACGGCGAGCTCGCCGGCTGCAAAAAGATTAAATGGCGGAATGCGGGACTCAGAATGGTTTTCCGAATCCGAGAGGACGGAATGGTTGAGATTGCCGAGATCGTGGCAATAGGGCGGCGCGATCGTTCCGAGGTCTATAAGACGGCCGTAGGGCGCCTGTCAAAGCAATCCGCCATGGTTGAATACGATGGAACCCTGAGATAAAGAAGGCCGAAGTCCCGGGCGGGGCTTCGGCCTCCTTGCTTGGGGCTTAATTACGCTACAGGTTGAGCGTACGTCAGCGAAAACGCCCCAGAGCGAGCAAGGTGACGTGAAAGAGGAGGGCATTGACCTTCTGGTCATGCCCGACGATTGAACGTCAGATTGCCGCTCTGGGTCGTTTGCAGCGTCGACTTGTTACGCGGTTTGTCAAAACCGCGTAACTATTAAAGCTTGCGCAGGCCTTCCTCGAGACCGGTCTTGCTGTCGGTCTTCTCGTCACGCATCTTGATGACGCGGGCGGGAACACCGGCCACGACGGCGCCGGCGGGGACGTCCTCGACGCATACGGCACCGGCAGCCACGACGGCGCCCTTGCCCACGCGCACGCCCTCCAGGACCACGGCGTTGGCGCCAATCATGACATCATCCTCGATGATGACGGGCGTGGCGCTGGCGGGCTCAACGACGCCTGCCAGTACGGCGCCGGCGCCGATGTGGCAGTTCCTGCCCACGGTGGCGCGGCCGCCCAGGACGGCGCCCATATCAATCATAGAGCCCTCGCCGATAACGGAGCCGATGTTGATGATAGCGCCCATCATAATGACGGCGCGGTCGCCGATCTCGACGCGGTCGCGAATGATCGCACCCGGCTCAATGCGGGCGTTGATGCCCTTAAGGTCTAGCATGGGGACGGCGGAATTGCGGCAGTCATTCTCGACGTCGTAGTAGTCGATGGAGTCGGCATTGGCATCGAGGATGGCCTTGAGCTCATCCCAGTCGCCAAAGACGGTCTTGCCACGACGACCGCCGTAGACGTGTGCATTGCCCCACTGGACCTTCATGCCCGGCTTCTCGCGCACGTACAGCTTGACGGGCGTCTTTTTGGGCGCGGTGGCGATGTAGTTGATAATCTCCTGTGCATCCATCTCGGCTGCATTGCTCATTTGTTATCTCTCCTTTGGGTGGATTCGGTTGATACCTGGTTAGGCAAACATGACCTGGTCGAACGTATAGAAGCCGTGCTCGCGGGTGACGAGCTTCTGCGCGGCCGCCAAGGCGCCGTTGACAAAGATCTGGCGGCTCGTGGCGCGATGCGTGAGCGTGACTTCCTCGTCCTGGCCAAAGAAACTTACCTCGTGCACGCCGGCGACGGTGCCGCCGCGCAGCGAGTGCATACCGATCTCCTTGGGATCGCGAGTGCCGCACATGCCCTCGCGACCATAGACGGGGTGGTAGCCTGCCTCGGGCTCGGCTTCGACGACGGCGTCGAGCAACAACTTGGCGGTGCCGCTGGGAGCGTCGACCTTTTGGTTGTGGTGCGTCTCGACAATCTCGCAGTCAAAGCCGGGCAGCTCGCGCGTGGCCTGGGCAACCAGATGGCGCAGGGCTGCGATACCGATGGAGTAATTGCCGGAGTGCATGACGCGGGTGCTCTGACCCAGCTCGCGCAGGCGATCCATCTGATCGGGTGTGTAGCCCGTGGTGCCCGAGACCAACGCGGCACCCGTGCGCTCGACATAGGTGACGATGGCATCGAAGGTCACGACGTTCGAGAAGTCGATGATGACGTCGGCTGCCGGGGCGCTCTCGAGCTCGGACAGATCAAAACCGATCTGGGCGACGATATCAAAAACGGGCTGACCGGCGGCGTCGACAACGCCCTCGGCGGTGGTGCGGATGAGCGAGCCCATGCGGCCCGTTCCCATAATGACAGTCTTAATCAAGCAGACCAGCTCCCTTCAGAGCATCGGTAAGTGCAGCGCGCGTGTCGTCTGCCATGGGGCATAGAGGCATGCGGTAGTTTGCCTCGATCATACCCATCTGAGCGAGCGCTTCCTTGACGGGGATGGGGTTGACCTCGCTAAAGAGGGCATTGATGAGCGGCTGGCCGGCAATCTGGATATCGCGGGCGCGCGCCACGTCACCGTCCAAATAGGCGCGGCACATGTCATGCACAAGCTGCGGCTGAATGTCGGCCCACACGCTGATGGTGCCCGAGGCGCCCAGGCTCATGAGCGGCACGGTGAGCGCATCCTCGCCCGAGTACATGCGGAAGTCGTCGGACAGCAGGTGGGCGATCTTGGCCGCGTAGGCGACGTTGCCCGAGGCTTCCTTGATGCCCATGATGTTGGGGTGCGCGGCCAAGCGCTCTACGTTGCGCTCGCTGATGCCGCAGCCGCAGCGACAGGGGATGTTGTACAGGATGCAGGGGATGTCCACGGCATCCGCTACGGTCTTAAAGTGCTGGTAGATACCCTCTTCATTGGACTTGTTGTAGTAGGGGGTGATGAGCAGCAGGCCGTCGGCTCCCAAGCCCTGGTAGGTGAGCGACTTGGTGAGCATCGTCTGCGTGGAGTTGGAGCCCGAGCCGGCGATGACGGGGACGCGTCCTGCAACATGCTTGACCACGGCGGCGACGACGGAGTTGTCCTCGTCATCGGTCATCGTGGCGCTCTCGCCGGTGGTGCCCAGGGTGAGGATGGCGTCGGTGCCGTTTTGCAGGTGGAAATCGATAAGGCGCTCGAGTGCGTCAAAGTCGACGCTGCCGTCCTTTTTAAACGGTGTAACAAGGGCGACGATTGAGCCCTCGAGATTGCGGATGTCCATGTTCTTCTCCTTCGCGTCCGCGATCTGGATGCGTTTGTTCCATTGGGCGGCGACTGCCAGGCGCTCGTCTTGGGCCCGACGGCGGGCGCTTTCGGCGCGCGACTTGGCCAGCAGCTCTCGGCCGCTCGGCAGCACGTCGAGCGTGGCAAAGTAATCGCCCGGGCGCTCGGCACGGCGGATGAGGTCGGCCGAGCCATCGGGGCGCAGCAGGACCTCGGCGGAGCGCAGCCGCCCGTTGTAGTTGTAGCCCATGGAGTAGCCATGCGCGCCGGTATCGTGGATCACGAGTACATCACCCATGTCGATCTGCGGCAGCTCACGGTCGATAGCGAACTTATCGTTGTTCTCGCACAAGTTGCCCGTGATGTCATACGTGTTCGTGACCGGTGCTGCGGTCTTGTCAGGGCCACCCGGCTGTCCCATCACCGTAATGTGGTGGTAGGCACCATACATAGCGGGACGAATGAGGTCGACGGCGCTTGCGTCCACGCCGATATAGTCCTTGTAGATCTGCTTCTCGTGGATGGCCTTGGTGACCAGGCAGCCGTAGGGGCCCATCATAAAGCGGCCCATCTCGGTGCAGATGGCCACATCGCCCATGCCGGCAGGAACCAGGATCTCGTCGTATGCCGCGTGCACTCCCTCGCCGATGGCGTGAATGTCGTTGGCCTGCTGCTCGGGCAGGTAGGGGATACCCACACCGCCGGACAGATTGATAAAGGCGACATGTGCGCCGGTCTCGCGCTCCAGGCGCACGGCAAGCTCAAAAAGGATGCGTGCGAGCTTGGGGTAGTAGTCGTTAGTGACGGTGTTACTGGCAAGGAAGGCATGGATGCCAAAATTCTCGGCGCCCTTGGCCTTGAGCATGCGAAAAGCCTCAAAGAGCTGCTCGGTGGTCATGCCGTATTTGGAGTCGCCGGGGTTGTCCATAATGCCGTTGGAGAGCTGGAACAGGCCGCCCGGGTTAAAACGGCAGCTGACCGTCTTGGGGATGGGTCCCGCAACGCGCTCAAAGAAATCGATATGGCTGATGTCGTCAAAGTTGACGATGGCACCCAGCTTGTCGGCGAGCTCAAAGTCCGCCGCCGGCGTGTCGTTGGACGAGAACATGATGTCGTGGCCGGTGATACCCATTGAGCGGGCGATCATGAGCTCGGTATAGCTCGAGCAATCGCAGCCGCAGCCGTATTCGTTGAGGATGGAGATGAGTGCCGGGTTAGGGTTGGCCTTGACGGCAAAGTATTCCTTAAAGCCCGGGTTCCACGCAAAGGCGTCGCGCACCTCTTGCATGTTGCGGCGGATGCCCGCCTCGTCGTATAGATGAAACGGCGTGGGGAACTGCTCGACGATATGCTCGAGCGTCTCCTTGTCCACAAACGGCTGCTTGGCCGCATACGCTTCGTTGGGGGTCAATGCCATGTCCCGTAAACCTCGCTATCCAGACGGCGCCATCGGCGCATCGAATCCGCATAGCGTGGACCCCATGTCCGGATAGCGCTCCCGCATTGCTGCAGACAGTCCTGCGGGTGTTTCCCGCAGGCCCACCAGGTTGCTCGTGCCCGAAAAACCCAGTTCGGCGGGTTTCGCCTCCCCACGGGGTCAAAGTCTGCCGACTCGCCCGCGGCTCTTCGTGCCCGCGCCTCTATCAAGTGGTAACGACCCTACCACGTTGCACTTTACCAAACAAGAGTATTCGTATATAACGTTTAAAAAATGCAGGGATATGCTGGAAACATGTGTGCCACAATCCTGTATCACAATAAGTTGCAACAGGTGTGCCTCACGAAGGGATTCTCTATGACCGAGCTCCAAGAACTCCGTCGCTATCGCCGCGATCTCCATCGCATTCCGGAGCTCGACTTCGATCTTCCGCAAACCATAGCCTATATCGAGGGCGTGCTCGCCTCGCTTACCTGTGAAGTAACCCATCCGTGCCCCAGCTGCGTCTGCGCTTTCTTCGATGCCGGCACGGGCGCAGCGCATGCCACGGCGATTCGAGCCGATATGGACGCCCTGCCCATCGCGGAGGCAACGGGCGCGGCCTTTGCCTCGACGCATCCCGGTAAGATGCATGCGTGCGGCCACGATGGACACATGGCCATGGCGCTTGCGGCGGCAACCTTTGTCGACCGTACGATCCGTGAGCGGCCGGGCGCCATTAAGCGCAACGTGCTCTTTGTGTTTCAGCCGGCCGAGGAAACGACCGGTGGCGCCAAGACAGTGTGCGAGAGCGGCGTATTCGAGCGCTATGGGGCAGATCGCATCTTTGGCTTCCATGTATGGCCCGATTTGCCCGCCGGCACGTTGGCGAGCTGTCCCGGTCCGCTGCTAGCGCGTTCGAGCGAAATGCACATTCATATCCATGGCACGAGTATCCATATCGCCAAGACCTACGGCGTTCCAGTCGAGGAATCGCACGATGCTGCGCTGGCAGCGGCCAAGTTCTTAGTTTCCGAGCGTGAGCTCATGGACGAGTTGGGTGCCGACGAGCCCTGCATCGGCAAGTTTGGTCTGCTGCAGGCAGGCACCGTCTGCAACGCGGTGGCGGGGGAGGCCCATGTCGCCGGTAGCCTGCGCGTGTTTACGGACGATATGTTCGACCGCGCGCGCGAGGGCGTGCGCCGTGTGCTTGACGAGGCATGCACCGCAACGGGCTGCACGTACGATCTCGACTTTGCCGAGGGTTATCCGCCGGTCGATAACGACCCCGAGCTGTTCGCCCACATTGCTCCGGCCTTGCCCGAGCTGCAGCTTGTGGACGAGCCGCTGTTGATTGCCGAGGACTTCGCCTTCTACCAGCGCCATCTACCGGGTGTGTTCTTCTTGCTGGGCACGGGCGTGCCGGAGGGTCAAGAAAACCCGAGCGATTCGGACGGCTGTTCCGCCTATGCCACAAGCGCCCTGCATACTGATACCATGCTCTTTGACGAGGAAATCCTGCTCAAAGGCCTCGATGTTTACAAACGACTGCTTTTGCTTGCTTAAGTGTCGAAGGATACCTGTTCTAGAAAATACGAACAGATGTACGCTATAATAGAGATGTAAGTCTATAGAAACGTTTGACGTTATTAACGTAAGGCGATACTATGATTGCATCTTATCGGGTCTGCTTTGAGTGGAGACAGGGGATGGCTTGGAATGTCGAAATCGTCGATTACCACAAATGAAGAGGCTGCGACTGATTTGCTGTCGCCGGTGACTCCTGGTGAGCTTCTCAAAGAGGAGTTTCTTGTTCCCATGGGCATTTCTCAATATCGCCTTGCGAAGGAGACCGGGATTCCGGCTCAGCGTATCGGGCAGATTGTCTTGGGAAGACGCCGTGTGACGGCTGACACGGACCTTCGTCTTTGCCGTTACTTTGGTCTGACGGATGGTTATTGGCTTCGCGCGCAGATGGCGTTTGATCTCGAGGCCGAGAAAAGGCGGATTAAACCTGAGCTCGACAAGATTGTTCCTGTCCAGCAGGCCATCGCATTGTAGGGCCCAAAGACGCTGAGAATGGAGTGACGATGAAGCGACGTCGGCAATCTGTTGTATATAGTCCGGGTGGTTGCGGGTGCGGTTTGTTACTGCTCCCGGTTGTTGTGCTGAGCATTGGCATGATGTTTGCACTTGCCGGATTGGCTGCGGCGGCGCTCGTGTTGCTGATTGTCGCCATTGGCGCGACGATCTGGCTCTATCGTTGTCGCGAACAACGCCGCGCCGACGGCAAAACCAATGTGGGATGGATTGTCTTTTTGGCTATCGCATACCCGCTGAGCGTTAGCTACCTTATGTTCTTTGTCCTGTTGATGATCAGCGCCTTTACCGGGGAATCCGTCACAGTGGGTTGATCCTGCCTGCTGACGGTCGCGTAAAGAGCGTTTGCTCGGCGCTTGGACAACTGCATTGACCGTTTACCGTAGCCTTAGCTCTGAGCTAATGAATTCAAGTTCAATCCTTTCTACGATGTGCTGTGTGCCGGCACGGTAGCCGGATCGTAGGAAGGATGAATAATGAAAAAGCTCGAAAATGAAGTGCTGCTGAGCCGTCGCGCCGCGCTTGGCGCATTCGCGACCGTTGTCCTGGGTGTTTCCGGTCTCCTGACTGGCTGTGGCAATGACAAGGCGACGGTCACCGAGGATGCTGGCGATAGCGATAAGAAGGAAGAGCCGAAAAAAGAAGAGCAGCCCACGACTGACCTGGCTGTTGGCACAACCGTGACCACGGCCGCCGGCCTTTCCGTTGTCGTCGATTCCGTCCAGACAGGTCTTACCAATTATGACGGCTCGACTATGACGGGCATTCACGTCACGTACGTCAACAACGGCGATGAGGGCGCGGATTACAATGTCTACGACTGGAAGGGCGAGGACGCCAACGGTGCTCAGCAGAATCAGGGCTACTACAGCGAAGGCTCTGAAGAGCTGCGGTCGGGCACCCTTGCAGCCGGCGGTACTGTTGCGGGCAATATCTATTTTGACGGCGACATCAAAAAGGCTTTGTACTTTGCCAACATGTTTGATAAGTCTGCCACCGCAAGCTGGGTGTTGGCCTAGTATGTCGCTGCCGTTGCGTCGCATAGGGGGTGAAGCCGTATGCCCGATAAAAAGTTGACGGAGGAACTGCTCAATGAGTTACTCGATGCGCCGAGTATCGACGGCTATATCAGGGAGCACGACTTTGCCGCCCCGTCGCTTTCGGACTACCTTAAGCAACTGCTGCAGGAAAAGGGCTTGGAGCGTTCGCGCGTGGTGCGTATGGCCGACCTCAACGAAACGTTTGGCTATCAGATCTTTACCGGCACGCGCCATCCGAGCCGAAACAAGGTGCTGCAGATTGCATTTGCGATGGCACTATCGATGAAGGAGACAAACCGCGCACTTACGGCTGCCGGGGCAAACGTCCTCAACTGCAAGGACCGTCGCGATGCGATTATCATCTTTTGCATCGATCGTGGCTGCAGCCTGCAAAAGGTCAATGAGGAGCTGTATCGCTTTGGCGAGGAGACGGTGAGTTAACGGCTGACTGTTGGCGGCAGGGCCGTCCGCGATATTTCAAACGTGCAGGGCACGGGTGCTACAGGGCGTCCGTGCCCTGCGCTATGATGGACGCTATGGATACTCAGAACCCAACATATTCCGATGATGAGCTGACTGCCGCGCTCGCCGAGCATTTGGCATCTCTCGACCGCGATGATAGCTATCGCGTGGAACGCGTGCTAAAGCGCTCGGACGTTGAGACAACCGAGCTCGTGTGCTTTGAGGGTTCTGGTGGAGGGTCGCTCGGCCCCTTTGTCCGTAAGCGCATCGATGCTTCTGCCCAGATTGGCGGGGCATATGAGCGCCTGTTTGCGGCCCAGCGTGCCGGACGGCGTTTTGAGCACCTGCCTCGGATTGTCGATTGCCGCCGTGCGGGCGACGAGCTTGACGTGGTGATGGAATACATTGAAGGCGAGACGCTCGAGGCCTTGGTGGGACGCTTGGGTGCGACCCCCGATTATGCGCGCGGGTTGTTTCCGGCCCTGTGTGATGCGGTGGCAGAGCTCCATGCTGGATTTGGCGAGGTGGGGAAAGCGCCGGCTCCGATTATCCATCGCGACCTTAAACCTTCGAACATCATCGTGTCGGGCGTGAGATATGCCGCCGATGCCGGCATGACCTTCTCGTCGCTGGCGATTATTGACCTGGGGATCGCGCGCGCTTGGCGCGAAGGCGCCGATGCCGATACCGTCAAGTTTGGCACGCGGCCCTACGCGCCGCCCGAGCAGTATGGGTTTGGGCAGACGAGCGTGCGAAGCGATGTGTATGCGCTGGGCGCCCTGCTGTTCTTCTGCTTGACGGGAGTCGATCCAAAACCGGGGCTCGACATGCGCGAGCAATGCGAAGCGCGCGGCGTTCCCGCTCCTCTGGCCGATGTCATTTGCATGGCGATGGCGCTCGACCCGGCCAAGCGTTTTGCGAGTGCAGGGGCATTGGGACGGGCGACGCGCGCGGCGTACGACCTGAGTTGCCCTGTGCGGCCTCCTGCGCCTGCGCCTGTTTGTGCTCCGGCCTCGGAGACGGTGTTAACGCCCCAAGAGCCTCAGAGTTCCACGGGCCTCCCTAAACCTGCCGCCTCCGCTGCACTCGGTCTGCTCTCTCGCATTCCGGAACCTCTGGGGCGCATTTGGAATACGCTTGTCTGCCTCTCGTTGCTTGTATTCTTTGCCGGAAGCCACTTTGCCGTCTTTTATCCCACGGGAGCAAACCAAGGCTACCCGACGTGGCTTCTTATAATCGAGTACTTTTTCTTTGTCGATGGCCTTATGGTGCTTATGCATTTTGCGCTGCTCGACAAGCGCCGCCTTCGCCGGCGATTCGCGCTGCTCGACAGTTATCGTGGCAAGAAGTTCGCGAAGCTCTGGCTCAAGGCATTGGGCGTGCTGCTCCTGTGCATGATCATCATAGTTGCGGTTGCCAATGCGACCGGTGTTGTTGACACCTCCGCTGCCTAAAAGAAAAGGGCCCGTCGGGGCCCTTTACAGTTGCGCTTAGATGCGGTTCATCTGAGCGGCGACCTTGTTGTACCAGTCCTGCCACGTGGGCGGGCAGTACTTTTTGGCCGCTGCAGGGGTAAGGGTGGAGCCGTAGTTGGCGCCCAGATAGGCAACATGAGCGGAGATGCCCTCGCTCCAGCTGCCAAAGCTGCGCCAACCGCCGCCACGAGCGCTCCAGCCCCAGGCGTTGTAGGAATTGGCGCAATAAGTGCCCTTGGTGCTCTCGATGCAGGCGATGGCGGGGGACCAACGGGGGTCGACACCGGTATTCCAAGCGGCGACGGCAAAGTTATAGCCCTGGCCTGCCATGGGGGACCCGGCAAGATAATTATCGATGCGGCTCGTCCACTCATTAATGAACGAATCGTAATCGGAATTACCGGTATTGGCGTTGTTCACCGTGGTGTCGATGGTGGTGTTGGTGTTGGTGGCCTGACTGCTGGAATTGCTGCCGCTTACGCCCTCGCCCGAGAGCTTCTCGGCGGCAGCGGCCTTATCGGCCTCGAGCTTGGCGAGCTCGGCGGCATTTTCCTGCTCGGCTTTTGCCTGCGCCTCGCTGCGGAGCTGCTGGGCCTGCGCCAGCGCATCCTCGGCGTTTTTCTGTTCTGCCTCAAGCTGGGACTTGGCCTGCTGGAGCTCGGCCTTGTTCTGCTCGAGTTCGGTTTGCATGTTGTTGAGCTCTTCGATCTCGTCGACGCTCGAGCTCGTGATCTGGTTGGTGTATTTGCAGGTGGTGATGAACTCACCCAGGCTCTGCGCGTTGACCAGGAAGCTCACGATGGGATTGGTGCCCTTCTGGTACTTGTACAGATCGCGCATGGCGGAGCTTGCCTTGGCCTGCTGCTCGGGAAGCTTGGCCTCGATTTCCTCGATGCTCGCCTCATTGGAGTCGATCTGCTTTTGCAGGTCGTCGAGTTTGGTGCGGGCATCGTTGTAGGCGCTTGTGGCAGCTTCGATTTTTTGCTGCGCGGCGGAAAGCTGATCCTGCGTTGCCTGCGAGGCGGCATATGCCGCAACGGGGGAGAGCATCGGCGTGGCAGTCAGTGCGACAGCGAGTGCGGCGCTCGTGATGATACGAGCCGGCTTCGACGCGATGAGCGCTGCGACGCGATGATTCGAATGCTGCATCCAATCCCTCTGCAATCAATCGTAGGTTATGGTTCGAACGGTATTCTACTACTGCTTTCGACCTCAACTTGAACCTTAAAGGTTCCAAAGGGTCAAGTTGAACTTGAGGCTTTGGCTTTGACCTGCAGTTATGATGAATTGTTGAGAAACCATAGAGTTCAACTTTAACGTTACAGAACCCTGTTTGAGAGGAGTTTTGGGATGTAAAAGCTATCTCAACATGGGGTTTTACAACTACAGCGTGCCCTCCTGACGAGCCTGCTCAATCTCTTCGAGGGCCTCGGCAGGGGTGAACGAACAGGTGCCGTCGCCGAGCTTGACCACCTGGATGTCGTCGCCGATATGGACCTCTCCGCCCTTTAGTACCACGCCAAAAACGCCCTCGTGGGGAAAGATGCAGTCGCCGGCGAGATAGTAGATGGCACAGCGTGTGTGGCATACCTTGCCGATTTGGCTGATTTCGACAAGCACCTCGCTGCCAAGCTTGAGCTGCGTGCCCAAGGGGAGCGAGAGTAGATTGATGCCTTGCGTGGTGAAATTCTCCCCAAAGTCACCCTCGTGCACATCGAGCCCGCGCTCCTGCGCCGTCTGGATGGACTCTGCAGCTAAAAAGGAAACCTGGCGGTGCCAATGCCCGGCGTGTGCGTCGGAGGTGAGGCCAAATTGCTCTATAACGGTGTCGTGTCCATCGGCGACGGGCGACTTGCGCGTGCCCTTGTGTGCCGACGTGTTGATCGAGACGATGCGGGCGGGCCTGTCGTAGGCATCGTTTGCCGTGCGTAGGGGAACGGCCGTTTGTGCGCGTTCCGCCAGCTCGCGTTTCGCGGCATTGAGGATGGGGCTATCGGTCGGATGGTCTTGGGGCACGTGCGCGCCTTTCGTTTGAGGATGTCAATACGCTGAATCCTACAACAATGGTAGGTTCATTGCCCATTGTCATACAACGGTGAGCGCCGTCTTCGTGCTGGCCTTCGTGCTGGACGATTACGTCGATTGCCATAGATACGGTGGAGCTTTGGGCACCGGCGGTTTGGCACGCTAAAATAAATCAGTTGCGCAAAGACCGCCCGTTGTGTGGGCAGTTCATGATAGGAAGTTTCCATGGCATTGCAGTTTACAGAGCGCGAGTTCATTCCCGTGCTGCTCGGTGGCGACATCAACGCCTATTCGGTGGCGCGCGCCTTCTACGAGGAGTACCAGGTCAAGAGTCTGGTCTTTGGCAAGTACCAGACGGGTCCCGCGTACCGCAGCCAGATTATCGACTACACGCCCAACGTGGATATCGATACCATGCCCGTGATGCTCAGGACCGTCAACGGCATTGCCCAAGCGCATGCCGATAAGACGATTGTCCTTGTGGGCTGTGGCGATAACTATGTTGCCCTCGTGGCTCAGGCCAAGGATGCCCATGAGTTGGCGGATAATATCGTCGCGCCTTACGCTCCCTATAGCATGCTTGAGCAGTGTCAGAAGAAGGAGATCTTCTACGAGCTGTGCGAGAAGCATGGCGTGCCCTATCCGCATACCTTTACCTTCACCATGGCGATGCTCAACGCGCAAGGCGAGGCGCCTGCCGAAGTGCTCGACCAGATCGATTTTCCTTACCCGATGATTCTGAAGCCTTCTGACGGCATCATGTGGTGGCAGCATGAGTTCGAGGGCCAGAAGAAGGCCTATGAGATTGCCGACCGCGCCGAGCTGGAACAGGTCATTCGCGATTCGTATGCCAGCGGCTACACCGACGATCTGATCTTGCAGGATCGCGTGCCCGGCAACGACGAGTACATGCGCGTGCTCACCAGCTATTCCGACCGCAACGGTAAGGTCCGCATGATGTGCCTGGGCCATGTGCTGCTCGAGGAGCATCAGCCCCACGGTGTCGGCAACCATGCCTGTATCATTACCGAGCCTAACGACGAACTCATGGGCGGCGTGCGCAAGTTGCTCGAGGACCTTCACTTTGTGGGCTATTCCAACTTTGACGTTAAGTACGACGAGCGCGACGGCTCGTTTAAGTTCTTCGATTTCAACACGCGCCAGGGCCGCAGCAACTACTACGTCACTAACAGTGGCTTTAACGTTGCCAAGTATGTGGTGGACGAGTATGTGTTCAACCGCCCGTTTGAGCCGGAGTTTGTGACGGCGCAGGACGAGGCCCTGTGGATGGTCGTCCCCATGGGCGTCGTCGACAAGTACGTCAAGGATCCCGAGCTGCGCGCTAAGGTGCATCGCCTGGACAAGGAAGGTAAGGGCGCCGACCCTTCGTTTATGAAGGGCGACTTTGTCTTTAACCGCTGGCTGCGCATGTGGCACACCAAGCTGCGCCACTTTAAGCTGTTCAAGACGTATTACAAGTAGATGAGTGCGGCGCCCGTCCGGTTTGCATCGGGCGGGCGCGGGTATGATACGCGCAATTGCGCAAGCGTTACCAAGGAGGCGGCGATGGAAAAGCTGGGAGTTATCGGCGGCATGGGCGCCGAGGCCACGTCGTATTACTACGACCAGGTGGTGCGTCATACGGCTGCTGCCTGCGATCAGGAACATATCGACATGGTGGTACTCTCCAAGTCGACCATGCCCGACCGCACGTTGGCCATTAAGACCGGCGAGCATGCTAAGCTGCTGGCGACCATGAAAGAGTGCGCCCAGGCACTCGAGTCGCTGGGCTGTGCACACATTGCCATTCCCTGCAACACGTCACACTACTTCTATGACCAGATCCAGTCGTTTACGAAGGTGCCGATTATCCATATGCCGCGTGAGTCGGTGCGCTATGCTCTGGCTGGTGCGGTGATGGGGGAGTGCGAGTTCGACCCCAACCTGAGTATGCCGGCCGAGCCGGTGCACAAGATTGGCATCATGGGCACCGACGGAACCGTGGGCGCGGGCGTCTACGGCCGCGAATGTAAGGCTGCGGGTGTTGAGGTCGTCTATCCCAGCGAGAAACGTCAGAACGATGTGATGTCGCTTATCTACGATGATGTGAAGGCCGGACGTGAGCCCGATATGGATAAGTTCGACCGCGTGATGTGGGAGTTCGCCCGTAGCGGCTGCGACCGCGTCATTCTGGCCTGCACCGAGCTCTCGGTGCTACAGAAGTACCGAGAGATGCCCGAGATCACCCTCGACGCCATGGATGTCCTGGTGCGCGAATCCATCATCCGCAGCGGCGCCCCCTACCGCCTCTAGCTTTCGACCTGTCAAAAAGGGACAGGTTAATTTTGGCAGGTTTTATCTGGTGAAACAGTAAAGGCCTCGGCTCGTTTGGTGCGAGCTGAGGCCTTTTGCGTTGGGCGGTTGCTGTCGGTGGTGAACTAGAACAGGAAGCCGATGGCGATGAGGGCGATGCTGACGATGAGCACGGCGATGTCCAGACCCTTGATGGGATAGCGCTTGTACGAGCTGGCGCGCGTACGCAGATAGAAGCCGCGCTGCTCGGCGGCAAGCGCGGTGGCATCGGTCTTGCCCACGCTCGAGATAAGCAGCGGCACACACAGCGGCAGCATGAGCTTGAGTTTCTTGACGGGATTCCTAGTGTCGTATTCGACGCCGCGTGCAGTCTGCGCCTCCATGATGGCGTTCATCTCCTGACCAAACACCGGCACAAAGCGCAGCGCCGTGGTAAAGGTGAAGGCATAGCGATACGGTACGTGCAGCACCTCGACGCAGGCGTTGGCAAGGTCGTTGAGCTTGGTCACCATGAGCATGAGGATGAGTGGTAACGCCACGCCCAGTAGGCGCAGACAGGCCTTCGATCCTGTGATGAGGCCCGTGTCGGTGATAAAGCCCCACACCACGTTGCCATCGCGCATAAAGGCCAGCTGGAGCACCAGCATGATAAGCGCGAGCGGGATCAGCAACTTGAGCAGCGAGAACAGACGGTCGACGACGCCGGCATAGGCACCCAGCGCAAGGGTGAGTGCCAAAAAGCCCAGCAGCGCCACGTAGGTGTCGGACAAGAAGATGCCGACGATGATGGCGGCGGCGAGGCCCAGTTTGACGACGGGGTTCAGGCGATGCAGTAGCGTATCGCCCGGCATGTAGTCGATGACGTTAACCACGGTGGACCATCTCCTTGGTAATTCGAACGACATCGGTGACCTCGCTCACCTGCGCAAAAGCGGGCGAGACGGAAGATGCCAGACGGCGCGAGAGTTCAATAACCTGGGGAGGCTCCACGTAGGCACGCCGCATGAGATCGATGTTCGAGAATAGCTCGTGCGTGCGGCCGCGGTCGAGGATGCGACCGTCGGCCATTACCACAATGCGCTCGGCAAAATCCGAGACGACTTCCATATCGTGGCAGACCATGATAACGGCGCAGCCACGCTCGGCCATGGTGCGCACCGTTTCCATGACGGTCATGCATTCGCGGTAATCAAGGCCGCTCGTGGGCTCGTCGAGTACGACGATCTTGGGCTCAACCACTACGACGGAGGCAAGCGCCACCATTTGTCGCTGGCCACGCGAAAGCGAGAACGGTGCCTCATCGGCAGGCAGGCCAAAGCGGTCGATGACGAGCTGGGCACGACGCAGGGCCTCGGCGCGGTCGATGCCGGCAAGCTCCAGGCCAAAAGCGACCTCGTCGAGCACGGTATCCTTGCAGATCTGGCGGTCGGGGTTTTGGAAGAGCGTTGCGACCTCGCGGGCGATGCGGCTCGTGGGGACCGCAGCGGTGTCCAGGCCCGTAACGCGCACGCTGCCCGAGGCAGGCTTAAGCAGACCCGTGAGCAACTTGGTGAGCGTAGTCTTGCCGGCGCCGTTTTGGCCGACGATGCCCACGAGCTCGCCGGGGTAGAGCGTCAGGTTAAGGTCGTGTACGGCGGCGCCGCCATTGGGATAGGCAAACTCAACGTGATCGAAGGTGAGCACGGGCTCGGCGTCCTTGGCGTGCGGACGCAACGATGGGGCATGCGGGGAGCCTGCGGGCGCTTGGGCGTCGCTGGCAGCATGTGCGGGGTCGACGATGCCCGAAATCAGGCGCTCGGCCTCATCGACATCTAAGCAAGGGGTGCCGCTTGCCAGACCATCGGCCTCAAGGCTGTTAAAGATGCGTGTGACGCGGGGGCAGTCGACGCCGATGGCGCGGAGCTCGTCGGTGTGCGCAAAGACCTCGTGCGGCTCGCCCTGTAGCGCGATTTCGCCATGGTTGAGCACGAGCACGCGGTTGCAGTACTCCGAGAGCAGGGCGACCTTTTGTTCAACGACCACGATAGTGATGCCAAGTGTGCGGTTTGCCTCGCGCAGGGTCTCGAAGACCAGCGTGGAGCTGGCGGGGTCGAGTGCTGCGGTGGGCTCGTCGAGTACCAGTACGCGGGGGCGCATGGCGAGGATGGCAGCGATGGCCACCTTTTGCTTCTGTCCGCCCGAGAGGGTGGCGATCTCGCGGTCGCGAAGGTCGCTGATACCGACGGTCTCGAGCGTCTCGTTTACACGCTGCTCGATCTGGTCGTGAGGGACGCCAAAGTTCTCCAGGCCAAAAAGCATCTCGTCCTCGACGACCGAGGCGACCATCTGCGTGTCGATGTCCTGCAGCACGCTGCCGACGATCTGCGACACGTCGGTGAGCGAGACCTCGCAGGTGTCGTGGCCGTCAACCACGACGGAGCCAAAGAACGTGCCGGTGTAGTGGTGGGGCACAGCGCCCGATAGACAGGCGGCAAGCGTAGATTTGCCGGCGCCCGAGGGCCCGATGATGCCGATAAAGTCTCCCTTGTTCACGTCGAGCGAGATGTGCTTAAGCGCCTGCTCGGTCTGCGTACCATAGGAGAACGAGACATCGTCGACGTTGATGATCGTTTTCATGGATACCTTTCATGGTCATTGGGGACGTTCTTAAATGACGAGTCGTTTAAGAACGTCCCCAAATGCTAGCTGTTTGGGACAGTCTTTGGTGATGGGGCCGCTAACGCGCGGCCCGTCCATCATATCAGGCTATTTGTTGAGCACCTTGCGCAGGGGGGAAGAAGAGAGCCTGGACCACGACGGCGTTGAAGACGGCGGTGCCGAGCACGATGGGCACCTTGGCGAGCGCGGTGGGCAGCGCGGCACCCATTATGACGGTGCCCAGGACGGCGAAGAGGGCACCCGAGACCAGGGTGGTGAGCAGGCCGGCGATGAAGGGGTTGACCTTGTTGCCGCCGATGTTGGACTTGACGAGCGCCGCCATCGTCAGCGCGCCAGCAAGCTCGGTCACAAAGTTGAGGCCGGGGAGTGACGTGGTGATCTGGATGACGGCGGCTGACAGGATGCCAAAGATGGCTGCCTGGGCAAAGCTCGCCTGCGTGAGTGCGATGGCCAGGGCGTAGGCGGCAATGATGAACTGCGGCTTGATACCCGTTGCGGCAAGCGCGTTGCCCACGGTCATGTTGAGGATAAAGCCGGCGGCAAGGAGGACGGCGAGCAGGACGAGCGAGGTGATATCGAGGATGCCTTTGTCGGAAGCGGCGTTGGCAGAAATAGTACGAGCCTGAGTGTCGGTGGCCGTGATGTTCTCCTTAAGGTGAGATTTGAGATAAGAGTGTCCTGAACCCCCGCGAAAGGGGCTAAATCGAAAAGGGGATCAATTTTGAATAATGGAGCACGGAGACGGCTTTACGAGGGGCCCCAGGTTGGCGCGAAAGAGGAGCGAAGCGTACTTGGGTACGCGAGCGACGAATGAACGCCAAGATGGGGTGGCTCGTAAAGCCGAGCGGGTTAATTAAGCCTAAGGGCCTTCTGGATGGGCAAGTAGAGGGCACCGACCAGAATGGCGTTAAACACGGCGGTCATGGCGACCACGGGCAGCATGGCTGCGGCGAGCTCGCCCACCACGCCGAGCATGGCCATCTTGATGACCATGAAGATGACGCCCGAGACAAAGGTGGTCACGAACGTTGCGACGATGGCGACGGCGGGCTTAACCTGGCCGTCCTTGGCAGCAGCGTTGACAATGACGGCCATGAGCATGGCGGCGATGCCTTCGGCGGCAAAATCGACAAACGGCGAGGTGGTGGTGATTTGGATTACAGCGGCCGAGATGAGGCCGATGATGAGCGCCTGGCCAATGTTGGGACGAACGACCAGGATGGTGAGGCAGAAGGCCGAGATGATGAACTCGGGGCTGATCATGCCGCCCGAGATGCCGGAGATGGCCTTGCCAACGGTGAAGTTGAGGATGAAGCCGGCGGCAAGCAGGATGGCGAGCAAGACGAGGGCACGGACGTCGAGTTTGCCGCGGTCGGCGGTCTGGACGGTGCGGGGCTGGGTGGCGGTGGTGTTCTGAGACATGGTGAAAATCCTTTCGGAATGGGAGTGCAAGAGAAAAGCGGAGGCGCGTGATGCGAATGCGATCGGGCTCGAGATAGAAAAAGGCCCCCGGTCGAAACCGGAGGCCTTTCAATCACCTAGAGCGTAAAAACAGGCGTGAGGGACTCACTGTCGACCGATCGTATTCGCATCACGCCACCACCAGTTGTTGAGGGACTTCATCGTGTTCTTCATGTTGGTGGCTCCTTTCGCGATGCCATGGCGCGGTCGCACCTTGTTGCTGTTGCGCTGCACTATAGCACAGCAAAGTGTTTGCGGGGAAATCTATTTTTGAAAAGATTTCAGGCGGGTTTCCTATCGCTCAAAAGAACGGGCGGGTTGACCTGCGCCATCCCGCCCGCACCAGCGAGGGGCTACTCCTTATTGCGGCGATAGAGGAAGTAGCCGCCTGCGAAGATAACGGCAACACCGGCGACGGCGAATGCAGCCACCATACGGCCATCAAAACGATCGCCGGTGGTGGGCAGGCCGCCCTTGGTGTTCGTCTTGTTGGTGGTTACCGTGGTCGTGGTATCCGACTTACCAGGCTTCTCGGGCTTGGTGGCGGGCTGCTCGGGCTTAGTGGGCTGCTCAGGCTGCTCGGGGGTGCTGGGCTGTTCGGGCTTACCGGGCTGCTCGGGAGTGCCGGGCTGATCCGGGGTGACCGGGTCGGTGGCAAGGGCGTCCTTGGAGTAGGTGATGGACTCCTTGAGGCCCTTGGTCTCGGTGTTCAGGTCGCTCGGGGTGAAGCGCTCGTCAAAGTTTCCGGCCTTCTGATAAGCGCGCATCTCCTGGAGCAGGGCCTTGCACTTCTTGTAGGTGTTCTCGGTGGCAGCCTTGCCTGCCTTGTTGGCCAGAGCGGTGCGACCCTCGGTGGTCGTCTCGGCCAGCATAGCGGCGTCAACTTCCTTGTTCTGCTCGATGAGCTCGTTCTGGAGCGCGTCGAGGTAGGTGCGGACACTGGTACCAAGGGTGTCAGGGTTCTCAAAGCAGAGCGAGCTGATGTCCATGAGGACGTAGTTAATGGAGTTCTCGGGCTCCTCGTTGTACACGACGTCTTTCGCATTGCAGTGGTCGAAGGAGACGGTCTGATCGCTGAAGTAGGGGCTAACTTCAGTTATCAGAGCGGAGTACAGCGGGATGGCGACAGAGTACGCGGCACGGGAGAGCATTTCCCACTGGATGGTAGCGACTTCGGGATCATACCCGCGACGAATCTGGAAGAGATTGATCTCGGTGTTGCGCTCGCTGCCGATGCAATAAACGCCATCAGTGTTCGCGTTGAGACCAGGGACGTTCTCTCCGCGGTTGCCGAAGGCACGAATCAGCTCAAAGGTGCTCCAACCAGACTTGCCAGGCTTGAAGAACAGAGGCTGGATTTCGCTGACCATAGCTCCCTTTTGGACGGGTTTTCCATCCTTATCGGTGATAGTTTTAATTTCGTAATCCGTGCCTTCGGTCAGCTGACTAGCAAAATAATGGCGGCCTTGCACATAGCGGGACCATTGGTTAACGCCAGAATCGGCGAGGCTTTCGCCATACGTTTGGGCGACATCGAATTTACCGTCAGCGGAGTATTTGGCGAAACCCTTCTCCACGGGCATGGACTCGATGTCCTTGGAGTGCAGGCAGTTCTCAGTATCGTTCAGGTCGACATCGTAGTTGAGGCTGCCGATGTTGGGGTTGAGTGAGGCGACGTCGTCGGCCAGCTTCATGGCAATTCATTGATGGGCAGAAAGCGTGGCGAACAGCCAGGTCTCGTTGTTGTCGGCGATAATGATCTGGTCGTTAGTGCAAGTGCCCTGCTCGTCGATCAGGCTGCCGAGGAGCTCGACGCCCTCGCGGGCATTGGCGCTCTGGCCCAGGATGACGCTGCCGTAGCTGTACTCGCCGATGCCGGTAGCCTCATCGATTGGGTCTGCTGCTTTGGCATCCTCGTTATAGGAGGTGCTCAGCGTAGCGGAGCAAGAGACACCCTTCTCGTTGATACCGGCTTCGGAGTAGGCGTCGGTGTGGCCCTCCCAATTGGAGGGATGGTCACGTACGTAGCTGTAGCGATATGTAGGCTTATTCGAAGTGTATTCGAAAGCAGACTCATTCGAGCTGTACGTAAAGCCGGCTTCGTGGGCGGGTTCGATGCCATAGTGCTTGAGATAGCGCTTGCCAAAGTCCTCGGCACGGCCATAGTACGTGTTGCCGTCGGCCGTTAGATCTTTGCCCATGTACATCTGCGTGCAGGCGAGCGCAGAGGTCGGCATGGACATGATGGTTGCAGCTCCAAAGGCGAGGCCTATGCCCAGCTTTTTGAGCGCGTTGACGGGGTGAGTTTTCCTCATAATCCCTCCCAGCGTGCGAAAGCCCTCTGTCGCCAGAGGGCTTCAGCCAATAAAGACACTCCCTTAGCGTAACGAATCGGAAACAATATTCATCTATGAAAAATACTTACTCGATAAGCGTAATGAAATATACGATAAGCGGTTAATTATACTCAGTCTGTAGCTTTAGCCAAATAAAGACACCCTGCAATTACTGCATCTGGATAAAGCGTCTGGAAATACCGAAATGAAAAATCCCCCGCTGTTTGGCAAATGCATAAACAGCGGGGGAGATGATAATCGGATGAATATCATACCAATGTGGAATTACTTCTTCCGGCGGTGGATCACGTTAATCGCATAGCCGACGAGCATGGCCAGGACGATGACGATAAAACCGAGCAGGGGATTGTCGTTCATGGGTTCCTCCTATTTTCCGAGCGGGGAGAATTCGTCGACGATGAGGTCGAGACATTGCGGAAGCGCGCGGGCGCCAAAGACGCCGGAGTTGCTGGAGATAATCTCGCCATCGAACTGCATGCCCAGCGACGGTGTACAGGTAATCTTAGCTTCCTTGGTCTGGATGATCTTGAACTGCGGGCGACCGAGCACCTTGCCGGCGGGGTCGAGCGCAGCGGTGATCACGGTGGGCAGCAACTGCACGGTTTTTACGGGCTCGATGACCGCGATGTCGACCATGCCGTCGTTCATGCGGCAGTCTGGGAACAGGTTGATGTCGTTTTGGATGACCGAGGTGTTGCCTGCCATGCAGCAGATGCCGTCTAGCTCCTCGACAATGCCGTCATGCTCAATCGTAAAGTGCGCCACTGTGGGATTGGGCGTAGCAAGCGCCGACAGGAAGTAGGCGATCTCGCCAATGTCGTTTTTGGTGGGGGCTGCCTTCATCATGATCTCGGCGTCGAAGCCCGAGCCGGCGATGATGATAAAACCATGGCGCTTTTCGTTGCCGTCCTCGTCGAGCCAAAAGAGCTCACCCATGTCGACCTTGACCGTGCGGCCGGCGCGGCAGGCCTTGGCGAGTGCCGCCGCCTCGGGGGCATTGCCTATGTTGTTGAAGAACAGGCATGCCGTGCCAGAGGGGAAGACGAGTGTGGGGACGCCGCATCCGCGCATCTGGTCGAGCACGTTGGAGACGGTGCCGTCGCCACCCGAGACTACCACGCGATCGAACTCGCGCACGTCCGCCACGGCGTCCTCGGGCTCCATGCCATCGCCGATAAAGCGCATCACGACCTCGTCGCCGCCCTGCGCCAGGGCGTGCGTGAATGCGAAGATTTCATCTGAGCTGGGGCCCGATGCCGGGTTGTGGATGATAAGGCAGCGCATACTTACGTTCCCGTTCTGTGACTAACCGAGTATAGTTGTAAGACAATGCCGATATCCTACCCGTGTTTTTCGGGCCTAACCTTATTCGATGGGTTGATATGTATATTTCCACACATCAGGCTCTACTCGACTTTTGCCAGCGCGCCAGCGAGTTCGACGCGATTGCCGTCGATACCGAGTTTTTGCGCGAGCGCACGTACCATCCTCGTCTGTGCCTGGTCCAGATTGCCACCCCTGCCGAGAGCGTCGCGGTCGATCCGTTGGTGATCGACGACCTGTCGCCGCTCGCCGAGCTTATGGCCGACGAGGGCGTGGTCAAGGTATTTCATGCCTGCTCGCAGGATATGGAGGTCATGCTCCATACCGTAGGAGTGTTGCCGCGTCCGATTTTTGACACGCAGGTCGCCGCCGCCTTTTTGGGCGAGCGCCAGCAGATTTCGTACGGCGCGCTCGTGCAGACGTTTTGCGGCGTCTCGCTGCCCAAGACCGAGTCGCTGACCGATTGGTCGCGCCGTCCGCTGACCGATAAACAGATTGAGTATGCGATCGATGACGTCAAGTACCTGATTGTCGCCTATACCGAGATGACGAGCCGCCTGCGCGAGCTGGGCCGCGTGGACTGGGTGCTCGACGAGCTACGCCCGCTGGCTGACGAGTCGCACTATCGCGCCGACCGTCACGAGGCATTCCGCAAGGTCAAGCGCATCAACTCCTGCAGCCGCCATCAGCTGGGCATCGCGCGCGAGCTCGCCGCCTGGCGCGAGGACCGCGCCGAGCGCCGCAACATCCCGCGCAAGTGGGTCATGTCCGACGATACGCTGCTGGCGCTCGTCAAGCGCAATCCCGTGCGCGTTGAGGAGTTCCGCAGTATCCGCGGTACCGATCAGCTGGGAGAGCGCGACGTGGACGGCGCGCTCATGGCCATCAAGCGCGGCGCGAGCTGCCCGCACGATCGTCTGCCGCTCATGGTGCGCGGACACCGTCAGATCTCGCCGGAGCTGGAGAGCGTGACGGACCTGATGTATGCGCTCATTCGCCTGGTTGCCGAGCGCTCGGGCGTGGCAACCTCAGTCATTGCCTCGCGCGATGATCTGGCTGACTACATTGAGCATCCCGAGCAGAGCCCCCTGCGCGAAGGCTGGCGCTTTGAGCTCGTGGGCTCGCGCCTGGACGATTTGCTTTCGGGCAATATGGGGTTGACGGTCAAAGACGGCAAAATTGAATTGCTGTAAGGAAGCCTAACAGCCGAGTGGTGGGACAAATTCATCAGTAGTGCGAGTCCCAGGGTCGCTTGCGGCAACGAACTCGATGCGACTGTCACACCTGGGACATGCACTACTGATGAATTTGTCCCACCAACATCGGGGTGAGGTCGTTTGTCCCGCTCCGGTGGGTAGAATGCCTCCAACGTGTAACTCGATTCGGAGGAATTCGCATGCCCTATTACTATGGATACGGCTTTGGTATCGATCCGCTGTACCTGCTGGTTGTTCTTGTCTGTACGGTGCTTGGTCTTGCCGCACAGAGCTATATCAACTCGACGTACAAGACGTGGTCCAAGGTACGATCGGACGGCGACACGGGCGCTACGGTCGCTCGCCGCATGCTCGACGCCAACGGCTGCAACGCCGTGGGCATCAAGGGCGTTGCCGGCGAGCTCACCGACCATTACAACCCGCAGGATAACAACCTGTATCTCTCGGATGCCAACCGTTCGGGCGGGTCGGTCGCAAGCGTCGCCGTCGCCTGCCACGAGGCGGGCCATGCCGCCCAGCGCCAAAGCGGCTATGCCATGATGAAGGTGCGCACCGCTCTCGTGCCGGTCGTCAACTTTACTCAGAATACCTGGACGATCGTGCTGCTCATGGGCCTGTTCATGAACATCGCGGGACTCACGACCCTCGCGCTGATCTTCTTTTCGTTTAGCGTGCTGTTCCAGCTGGTTACGCTGCCGGTCGAGATCGATGCCAGCCGCCGCGCCGTGGCGTATATCGAGCAGTCGGGTATGAGCTCCAAGCAGGTCAACGGTGCCAAGAAGGTACTGACGGCAGCTGCGCTCACCTACGTGGCGGCGGCGCTCACCTCGATTATTCAGCTGCTCTACCTTATGGCTCGTTACAACAGAAACTCCAACCGATAAGAGCTTGGACTGACAGGCGCCGCGGGGATTTGTGTCCCCGCGGCGCTGTACTATGTGTGGGACTTGAATTTGCACAGGGCTGGAGCCCGTGTGCACGATGACGAAAGGAGGCTGCGTGGCAGGCTGGAATCTAACCGGCAACAGCGTTTCCGCCGAGTTTGACGGCTCGGACGAGCAGGAGCGCAAGGAGCTCAGCGTGAGCCAGGCGGTGGAGATCGCCGCTGGCGCGCTCGATGCCATTCCGCAGCTGAGCGTCCTGGGCGAGGTCACGGGCTTTCGTGGCCCCAATGCCCGAAGCGGCCACTGCTACTTCCAGATCAAGGACGACTCGGCTGCCGTCGATTGCATCATCTGGAAGGGTGCCTATCTTAAGCGCACCTTCGACTTGCGCGACGGTATGCAGGTGAGCTTTAAGGGCAGCTTCAATCTCTATAAGCCCACGGGCCGTATGAGCTTTGTCGCCCGTTCGTTCTCGCTGGCGGGGGAGGGCCTGCTGCGTCAGCAGGTGGCACAACTGGCCGAAAAGCTGCGTCGCGAGGGCCTGATGGACGAGGCGCGCAAACGTCGCATTCCGGTGTTTTGCTCACGCGTGGCGGTCGTCACCTCGCTTTCGGGCGCCGTGATCGACGACGTCAAGCGTACGCTGCGCCGTCGCAACCCACTTGTCGAGCTCGTTTGCGTGGGTGCCAAGGTCCAAGGCGAGGGCGCGCCGGCGGAGCTTATTGAGGGTCTGCGCCGCGCCGCTGCCATCACGCCCGCGCCCGATTGCATTTTGCTCGTGCGCGGCGGCGGTTCCTTCGAGGACCTCATGACCTTCAACGACGAGGACCTTGCCCGTGCGGTAGCGGCTTGCCCCGTGCCTGTGGTGACGGGCATTGGCCATGAGCCCGATACCTCGATCTGCGACATGGTGAGCGACCGTCGCGCTTCCACGCCCACGGCGGCGGCAGAATCCGTGGCACCGGCTATGACAGAGCTGGCGGATGTGCTCGAGACGCGCCGTCAGCGCCTAGGTGCTGCGATGGCTTCGATGATCGGGTCGGATCAGGTCGATCTGGAGATGCTCGATCAGCGTGGTCGGCGTGCCTGGGATACCTATACGGCGCGCTTGGGCGATGCGCTCGATGCGGCCGCGTGCCGCCCGTGCCTGAACGATCCAACGTTTATGGTCGAGCGTCGCGAGTCGGAGCTTGCCCTGACCGCTGACCGCCTGTCGGGCGCCATTGCGCGCTCGGTCGGGGTGTTCCGTTCGAACTATGAGCGCCTGCCCGAGCGCTTGGTCGCAAGCACCTCGGGGCTCGATGGCAAGCGCCATGCGCTCACGCTCGCGAGTTCCCGTCTGGAGCAACAGGGACGCACGATGTTGAGCAAACCCGCGTCCGACTTGGGTCGTGCAGCGGCCTCGCTCGATGCCCTGTCACCGCTCAAAGTGCTTGCCCGCGGCTACTCCATCGCATACAGCGATGGCGGCGTGGCTACGAGCGCTAAGACTTTTAAGCCCGGTGACGCCATCCGCGTGCGTATGGCGGATGGTAACGTGGCAGCAACCGTCGATACGGTTGAGTAGACCGCGTTTCATTGTGATAGACCTTTAGGAAAGGAAACAGATATGGCAGAGAAGACCCCGGTCGAGCAGCTTACGTATAAGCAGGCCTCACAGGAGCTGGAGCTCATTATCCGCAGCCTGGAGTCGGGCGATATGGAGCTCGAGGAGTCGCTCGAGAGCTACACCCGCGGCGTCGAGCTCCTCAAGAGCCTGCGTACCCGCCTGGCCGATGCCGAGCAGAAGGTCTCGGTGCTCCTCAAGGACGTCGACGGCAACGACGTGCTCGCCGACGGCGAAGCCGCCAACACCGACGACAACCTCTCGTTCTAACCATCTCGCAGTCCACTTTGGGGTAGTCTTTTTGGGACGGGGCTTTTTTGACTACCTCTTGTCGGCTGCCTCGCCGAGCACTTGCGTTTGCGAAAAAGTAGTCAAAAAAGCCCCGTCGCAAAAAGACTACCCTGGTGGCTTGGCCATTGGAGGTGAATGTTGCTTGCCTTTTGGCGTGTTAGGTGAGTTGAGGCGCTATCGCTGGTCGATTTCACCGGGTTCAACCATTATTTCTAGCGTGTGTAAATATTCATCTTGATTGTCAGATATGTATTCGCTTACATACCAGAATTCTAGAAGAGGCCCTGCGGCAATGAGATGATTCTGGTCCATGAATTCATTCATTTCCCTCCATATTGTCGGCGTTATTTCTGCAGGTCCGGTGGTTGTCCTGCAAAGATAGTCGCCTTCTGGGAAAATCTCGCACCCTTTATCGTCGATTGATCCGAGTGAAAGCAGCGTCTTCTCTGCTACCAGGCAACCGTCGGCGCTTCTGCGCGATGGGTCAAGGATGAAGCATGGAACCGTGTGTATCGAATCGATTTCCATCCCGAGTTCTTTCATGCGCTTAATGGTGGCGTAGGGAATTATGTCGCCGCTTAGCTCATCCTCGCTTACGATGACATATCCTCGGGGTCCCTTATGAACCACCCTCGACTGTTTTTCCTCGCGTGCTCTTAACGACATGGATATGTTCTGCATGCAATGCTCGATCTTTCGGCGCCGTTGCGATAGTTTTGCTATGGCTGCGTCGATGCTATCAAGTTCGTTGCTGAACAGTTCAAAGCTCGTTTCGAGTGAATGGCTATCTAGGAAAGATCTGATTTCGCTAAGCGTGTAGTTCATATTGAGCATTGACATGATGATGTTGAGTCTGCCGAAATCGTCCTTCCTGTATTCACGGTAGGCATTCGCCCCGCGCTTTGGGGCAACTAAACCAATTGCCTCGTAATAGCGAAGAGTGTCTGCGCTTACGCCGTAGAGGCCGGCCGTCTGCTTGATATTAAGGGAAAACTCGCGTTCCATGTCACACCTTCCGACTGCCCTAGGGCCACTCAAAACCTTGGAGCTATTCTAATGTTTGTTACTCCGTCATTGTCGGGCAAGCGGTCGTTTTGACGAGGTGAACGGTCTTAAGCGCTTGGTATCCAGCTGGTATTCCATCGAAACACGTCGTTGACCTTTGACTTTCTCCAAATTCTAAGATGGTTTCAAGCCAGCTAGCTTAAATCATATCGATCTAGCATCTTAATTGTGAGGAAGGACAAGCAATGAAGGTCAAGACTAGGACGGGTATAGTTTCGGGCAAGACGCTCGAAAACGGGGTTGAAGCTTTTTTGGGCATTCCCTATGCAAAGCAGCCGGTAGGTGATCTTCGTTGGCGTGCCCCTGAGCGCCTTGATGATTCCGATGAGGAAATTGAATGCGTGGAATTCGGGCATTCTGCCAGGCAATTTATCGATGAAGTTGAACTCGCTTCGCTTCATGAGCAAGGGGAGGATTGCCTGAGCCTTAACGTGTGGGTCAGGGGACACGCACGCAAGAACCTTCCTGTCATGGTATATATCCATGGTGGTGCCTACTTCTCAGGTGGATCTGCCGACCCGCTATATAACGGCTCCAATTTTGCGGCAGCGAAGGATGTCGTTATTGTTTCGATTAACTACCGTCTGAACTTGTTTGGGTCGCTGCTGCTCGATTGCCTGCCGGGCGGAGAGGACTACAAAGACGCCGGCTATCTTGCCATTCTTGATCAAATCCGTGCGCTCGAGTGGGTGCATGAGAATATTTCGGCCTTCGGCGGTGACCCCAATTGTGTCACGCTTTTCGGTGAGTCGGCAGGCTCTTCCAGCCAGGCTCTTCTTTCCATATTGCCAGAGGCAAATAAGTATTTCCAACGTGCGATTTTGGAGTCCGGCCCTATCCAGCTTTATAAGACCCGCGAGCGCGGCGAGTACTTTGCTCGGGAGTTCGCCGAAATCATGGGATGCAAAACCGCCCAAGAGCTCTTAGCGAAGTCGGCAGACGAGCTCATTGAGGGCATGCAGGTGTGGTGCGATCGTCATACCTACGAAGTGTCGCTAATTTTCTCGCCGGTTTGCGACGGGTCTTTTCTTCCCAAGAAGCCGATGAAGGCCTGGGCGGAGGGCGCAGCCAAGGATATCGATATCATGATTGGATGTACCGAGGACGAGTTTACTTATTTCCATTTCTATTTCGATGACCTTCCCGGATTCTGGCACGGCCAATTCCCGATTCATTTTGATGATCAGATTGATATCGATTACTGGGAGCAAGCATATCGAAAGGCATGGCCTGAGCGCGATTTTGCCGAGAATTACACCAATTTTATGAACTCAACCGGTTTCTTTGTCGGCACCGACCTTATGGCTGAAGAGCAGTCGGCGTTTAAGCCCGTGTACAACTATTTGTTCCGTTATAAATCTCGTGTCGAGGGAATGGGTTCTTGCCACGCAATCGAGGTGCCGTTCGTTTTCAAGAATCTTGATACCGCGAGTGGTCTGATGTTTACGGGTGACAATCCTCCAGCGCATCTCGCGGATGAAATGAACGATGCGTGGTTCAGCTTTGCGAAGACGGGCAAACCGTTTGTTGAGGGCAAGGCACCATGGGACCCCTATACCGCTGAGAACCACATTCATATGGTAATTGACGAAAACGAGTGGAAGCCGGTGCATTCGCTGCATGCCAAAGAAGATTCGGTGTTCCGTCCTATGTACGAGGTACTACTCAACGATTAGTGAAAGAAGCCGCAATGGAGTGGGCTAATTAGCCCCATTGAATTCAGCTTGAACTATCCCTGCGTAAGGAGAAAGAAATGGCTCAAGAAGAAAAGCTATCGGGTTATCGGTGGATGATCTTATTCGTAGTTTGCCTCATTTGCTTCATGGCAAACTTCATGCAATATCAGGTTTCAGCATGGGGTGTCGTCGTGATGACGACTCTCGGCATCGATGCCGGTGGGCTTACCAATCTCATGTTGATGCCGATGCTCACCGCTGTGTTTTTGTCGATTCCTGCAGGATCTCTTGCTGATCGCTACGGCGTTAAGCTTGTCGTGTCAATTGGCATGGTGCTTTCTGCTGTAGGCGGCTTTCTGCGTTATTTCATGATTAATGACTTTACCGTGCAGATCGTTTCGATGTTTATGATCGGCTTTGGCATTGCGGCGCTCAATGCCAATCTGGCAAAGGTGCTGGGTTCCTGGTTTAAACAGCAGACCTCCCTTGCCGTGGGAGTTTTCTATGCTGCTTCATGTGTGTCCATCGTGATAGCCCAGGCATTCAGCACTTATTTTCCTACGCTTGACGTGTCTTATCTGGTCGCTGCTATTGCCGAAGCTGTAACTGCTGCGCTGTGGATCTTCTTTATGAGGAACGTCCCGGAGGGCGAGCCCATGCCCGAGCCCGAGCCGGTTATGAAGTACATTAAGATTGCCGCTAAGTCGCGCGGCGTTTGGTGCATTGCCTTGGCTTATGGTCTTACCCTCGCTTCAACCACGGCATATTGCGCAATTCTGCCGTCTGCGCTTGAGCTCGTTCGCGGCGTTGATACTGCCACCGCTGGATCTATGGCAGCAATTATTACAGTTGGTAGCTTCTTTGCTTGTTTTGCGGGACCGGCTGCCGTCCTCAAGCTCGGTAAGAATAAACCGTTTCTCATTGTAACCACGGTGATTGCCGCCGTTGTAATGGTTGCAAACTGGTTTTTGCCGCTTGGCACTGTCATGTGGGTTGCTCTCGTCCTCAATGGTTTTATGACCGCTCTTTCTGGCCCCATTATTCAGGCAATGACTCCTGATCTTCCTGAGATTGGCGCGAAATATGCCGGTAGCGCTGGTGGAATAATCGGTACTGTCGGCCTTCTCTGCTCCTATTTTGTTCCCGTTATTGTTTCGTCTATTTCTGGTGACAATTGGACGTTGAACTTTACGATCGAATCGATTCTTTTCCTTGCGAGCGTTTTGCCTATTGCGATGTTGCCCGAGACTGGTGCGGCGGCAAAAGCCGAGATGCCTGAGACTTCTGAATTATAATTAATCGGTGTTTTGCCTGGTCGCGACCTCCAGTTGAAAGGGGGGTCGCGACCATTTTTAATGTGAGGTTGGTGCAATGGATGGTGAAGCGTGCGAAGTTGCGCACAAAGTTGAGCAAAAGCGGGCTTCGAGTGGTTACCGCTGGTTAATATTGCTGTTGACGTGTGGTCTCTGTTTTTTGGGCAACTTCATGCAGTATCAGGTCGCTGCCTATGCTACGGTCATCATGCCTCAGATGAATATCGACCCTGTCGGATTCTCATCTCTCTTTCTGGCGCCAATGCTTGCGGCGGTTTTCTTTAGTCTCCCGTTCGGATCACTTGGAGATAGGCTTGGGCCCAAAGTAGTGATACTTGGCGGGTTCTGTGTTTCTTTAGTCGGCGGCGCTATCAGAATTTTCACCCTATCGAACTATCCTGCTCAACTTGTCTCGATGTTTTGCATCGGCGTGGGGATGGCGGCATTGACTGCCAATAATGCAAAGACGCTTGGACTTTGGTTTGCAGATAAGACGGATGTTGCGATGGGCATTTACTATGCGGCGACTTGCTTTGGCATTGCGGCGGCGCAAGCGTCATCGGCGTTTATGTCTTCCGTGCTAATGGGCTATACAGTTGCAGAAGCGTTGTTGGTCGTTCTGACTATCTTCTGGGGTTTATTTGGTAAGAACGCACAGCATGACTCACTTATTCCTGATGGCGTTGAGCACGACCAAGCCCTTCTGACTGCTTTTCGTTCGCGTAACGTTTGGCTTTGCGCGATTTGCGCCGCTTTCTCACTTGCCGCCACGACCGCCTTTTCCGGTGTGCTACCTCAGGCTCTTGAACTTGTGCGAGGCACCGATGCTTCGACGGCCGGCGAAATGGCGGCGCTGACAACCGCTGCTGGGATTATCGGCTGCTTGATTGCTCCGATACTTTACGGTAAATGCCGCCTTGCGCGACCGTATCTTGTGATTGTCGGGCTTCTTGGCTCTATTTCAATTGCAGTTGCGTGGTTTGCCTCGGGCTTGAAGTCCATGGGGGTATTGCTTGCAGTGTGCGGCATCGTTACGAGCATGATGGGTCCAGTTGTTCAAGCTCTGCCAGTTTCATTTGCAGAAATCGGCACTCGTTATGCGGGCAGCGCTGGCGGCATTATGGCCGAAGTTAGCCTTTTGGGTTCTTATATGCTTCCTATTGGGATTGCGGCTATTTCCGGTTCAGATTACGACAAACAAATGATGCTTATTGCTCTGCTTTACGGTCTATCTGTCCTTCCGGTATTGATCATTCCTGAGGTCAAGGCTTCTAAATAGATGCGAGCGTATGGATGGAGCTCTCTGGCCATTGCGATTGCAGAGGAATAGAATTCGCTCAATTGGGATCTTTGAAGTGGGCTAAACTGTCTTGGTGTTTCACTGAACAACACGACTTTTTGCGTTGTCACTAGAAAGGAACCAGCATGTGTGATTGCATCTTCTGTAAAATCGCCAACCACGAGATCCCCTCGACTGTTGTCTACGAGGACGACCAGGTCATCGCGTTCGATGACCTCAATCCCCAGGCACCGGTTCATACGCTCGTGATCCCCAAGAAGCACTACAGCGACATCGCTGATAACGTGCCTGCCGAGACCATGGGCGCCATGGCCCATGCCATCCAGGAGGTTGCTAAGGCCAAGGGCCTGGAGGACGGTTTCCGCGTCATCTCCAACAAGGGCGTTAACGCCGGCCAGACCGTCATGCACTTCCACATGCACGTCCTCGGCGGCAAGAACTTGGGCGAGAACCTTATCTGAGATCGTATGGCCCGTCGTCTTGATTGCCTTTGGAGAAACCTGTGCAGTTGTCTCAACTCGAATATCTTCAAGCGGTAGCGAATTATGGCGGCGTGCGCAAGGCGGCTCGCGCCGTTCATGTGAGTCCGCAGGCTGTTTCGTCGGCGATCAAGAAGCTGGAATCTGAGTATCAGGTCGTTTTGCTCGACCGGTCGACGGGCGAGGCCGTTTTGTCTCCTGCAGGGCGAGAGTTTGCGGGACGCGCGCGTAATCCTCGCGCAAGTCGATGATCTCAAAAATTACGCTCGGTCGATGGGGCAGGGTGTTTCGCCCGACGGTCATTTTCGTCTTTACGCCCCCTGCCTTCATGGGCGGGGGCGTCTTTTTGACGAAAACTGGTACGACTCGTTTGAGAGTTCGCACCCCCAGATTCACCTCGACGTGTGGCATCAGCCAACGGCTACGTGTTTTGAGTCTCTTTTGCTCGGGATATCGGATGCGGCTATTTCATTCGAGAAGCCACGGGGCAGCGCCCTTTGTTCGAAATACCTGGGTGAAAAGGAGCTCAAGGTTCTTTCGTGTCCGGTTGGCCATCGTGTCAGGGGCACCATAACCATTCGTGAACTATTGAGCGGTAGGCTTGCTGTCCCCATCAACTTGTCGCCCTGTCTCAATGCAATCAACCAGTGCCCTGAGGCCCAACTCGTTAATTTCCGCTTTCGTGATGTCGAATATGGAAGCGAGAGACAGATTGAGTTTCTTCAAGGCGGGGGATTGATATTGAGCTTTTCTGGCTCCTCTCTTGCATCAGATGGATCCAACGTGAGCGAATGCTCCATTGAGGGCTCGCGCGACGTAACCTTGCCTATCTATTTTTGCTACCGGCAAAACGCCTGGACGGATCGGCATCAGACGGTATTTCTTCACCTATTGCGTCATCTTGCTTCGTGAGGCCATTTGGCCTCGTGTCGTCAAGTGATTGTTGACGCCTTGTAACACATGACTGACGGCTTTGCCCTCATGCTTTTCCAAGATTCCGATTTAGATTGTTGACTCTTGGAGGGCGGAGCATGAAAAACCGTACGGTTTTGCTTTATATGACGTTCGTTTTTCTGTCGAACTTCAGCACCATTTTGTATTTTCTGACGGTTTACCTTGAATTCGTCGGATTCTCGATGGTGGCGATTTCTAGCATGATGATTGCATATCAAGTGAGCAAGTTCATCCTTGAAGTTCCCACTGGCTATATTGCTGATAGGCTTGGACGAAAGACGAGCGGTCTCGTTGGCGTCGTGGGAATGCTTGGATACTACGCCGCCCTACTCCTTGTCCGTTCTCCTCTGCTTTTGATCGGCGCGTTTGCTCTCAAAGGTTTTGCCGCTGCATGTGTGAGCGGATCCATCGAAGCGATTTACATTGACAGCGTCTCTCGGGACCAGCTCGTAAGACTTAATGTCGTTGAGCGATTTGTTTTCTATGCCTCTTATGCCATCTCCGCTTGCGTGGGCGGTTTCATTTCGTCCGCCGGCGCGTATCTCATTGGGCTTTCGGTCGATATCATCGCAATGGTGCTGACATTGGTTGTCGTTGTCTGTATTCCTGAGGGGCGAAGCGGAGGCACTGCTGCAATACCCGTGCGTAGAATTAGCCCGAAGATGATCAAGGCCGCTATTGCGGGCAATAGCATTCTTTGCTCGGCGTTCATCATGGATTGTTCCCAAGCATTTGCTTTCGTCGCTCTGGAAGACTTTTTCTCACTGCTGCTTGCAGGTCGCGGAATGAATGCCGTCGCTTCGGGCGTGACCATTGCGGTCCAGCTCCTTGTCTCCGCCTCCATAGGGTTTTTTGTGCCCAGTGTGGTTGCTCATGTCGACAAGGGCCGTTTTGCGCGTATTTGCGGCATCGTTCGTCTTTTCTTGGCTGCTTTGTTTTTGAACCCCTTAACTCCAGCCTATTTATTGCCTGTGTTCTATGTGCTGCAGACGGTCGCTTACGCGTTGTTTGCTCCGATCAAATACTCAGTTTTTCAAAATGCTGCCGATTCATCGATGCGCTGTTCGCTGATTTCGGTTCAAAGCCAGATGGTGGCGGTGGGCGCCGTTCTTTTCTATCTGCTCAATGCTGTGTTGAGTAGCGTTGTGGGTATTCGGGTTGTGTTGCTTGCTGCGCTTGGGATTTCTTCGTTGGCGTATATTCCCGCGCTGTTTCGTCTTACAAGTCAAAGGCCATGAGCATCCAGGCATCGATAACTTATATATCAACGCCAATAAACCCGAGCGCGAGGGCGTTTGGGTTTATTATTGAAGCGTATGTAACCTGGCGGCGCCACACCGCCTGTTAGTAGGGAGACACATGAACGTTCTGGTCGTCAACGCAGGATCTTCGACCCTTAAGTATCAGGTCATCGATACCAAGTCCCACAAGGTGTCCGCAAAGGGCTCCTGCGAGCGCGTTTGCTTTACCGGCGGTACCTTCACCCACGCTGCCAACGGTTCCAAGAAGGTGACCGAGAACATCGAGTTCCCCGACCACAAGGTCGCCATCGAGGTCGTTCTGAAGGACCTCGAGGCCAACGGCGTCAAGATCGAGGGCATTGGCCACCGTATCGTTCAGGGCGGTTGGTACTTTGGCGACTCCTCCCTCGTCGACGAGGACGTTCTCGCCAAGATCCGAGAGGTCGCCCCGCTCGCGCCGCTGCACAACAACCCCGAGGCCAACGTTATCGAGTACTGCCTGGAGCAGTATCCCGACCTGCCCAACGTTACGGTCTACGACACCGCTTTCCACTTCAACATGCCCGAGGTCGCTAAGACCTACGCCCTGCCCAAGGACGTCTGCGACAAGCTGCACATCCGTAAGTACGGCGCCCACGGCACCAGCTACCGCTACATCTCCAAGAAGGTTGCCGAGATGACCAACGGCGAGGCTCGCAAAGTCGTCGTGTGCCACATCGGTTCCGGCGCTTCCCTGTGCGCCATCGAGGACGGCAAGTGCATGGACACCACCATGGGCTTGACGCCGCTCGACGGTGTCATGATGGGCACCCGCTGCGGCTCCATCGACCCGGCTACCGTGTGCTACCTGCAGCGCGAGGGCGGCTACACCTTCGACGAGGTCGACGAGATGATGAACAAGAAGTCCGGCCTTTTGGCTGTGACCGGCGGCAAGACCAACGACTGCCGCAACGTCGAGGAGCTCGCCGCCGCTGGTGACCCCGAGGCTCAGCTCGCCTTCGACATGTTTGTCTACAAGATTGCCGCCAAGGCTGCCGAGATGGCTACTTCCATGTGCGGCATGGACACGCTCGTCTTCACCGCTGGCATCGGTGAGCACGCTCCGGCCGTTCGTGCCGGCGTTGCCGACCGTCTGGCCTTTATGGGCGTCAAGATGGATCATGCCCGCAACGCCCTGCGTGGCGACGGCGCTTGGTGCCTGTCCGCCAAGGATTCCAAGGTCAAGATTTTCGTCATCCCCACGGACGAGGAGTTCATGATCGCCTCCGACGTCGAGCGCATCGTCAACGGCAAGTAATTGCAAGAGGGGAGGGGCTGGACGACCGAGCGCCGTTCGGCCCCTCTTTTGCGCTCGTTGGGCGATATGCTTGATAGCTATTTATCAAGTTGTGATAACTTCTTATTAAAATGCGGCCGCCTTAAGGGGTCTGCGTCGACCGTATTGCACTGCAAAGGAGTCTCATGAACGTACTTGTTGTCAACGCCGGCAGCTCAAGCCTTAAATATCAGCTTTTGGATACCGATACCCGCGAGGTTTTCGCCAAGGGCAACTGCGAACGTATCGGTTCGGACATGGGCATCTTTGGCCACTCCGAGAACGGTGGCGCCAAGCAGACCGAGGAGGTCCCTTTCCCCGATCATCGCTCTGCTATCGCTCGCGTGCTCGAGGAGCTTGAGAAGACCGACTTTACGATTGATGGCATTGGTCATCGTATCGTTCAGGGCGGCTGGCACTTCGATGATTCCGCAGTTGTCGACGACGAGGTTATGGCCAAGATTCTCGAGGTGGCCCCGCTCGCCCCGCTGCACAACTACGGCGAGGCCGCGGCGATTGAGTATTGCCGTGAGAAGTATCCGGAGCTGCCCAACGTGGCGGTCTTCGACACCTCGTTCCACATGACCATGCCCGAGGTCGCCTATACCTACGCGCTGCCCAAGGACGTGTGCGACAAGTACCACGTGCGCAAGTACGGCGCTCACGGCACGAGCCACCGCTATGAGTGGATGATGGCCAAGGAGATCCTGGGTTCGCGCTGCCACCGTCTGCTTTCGTGCCATTTGGGTAACGGTGCTTCGCTTGCTGCTATCGAGGACGGCGTGTGCCGCGACACCACGATGGGCCTCACGCCGCTTGACGGTCTGATGATGGGCACCCGCTGCGGTTCCATTGACCCGGCTACCGTATGCTACCTGCAGCGCGAGGGCGGTTACAGCTACCAGGAAGTCGACGACATGATGAACAAGCAGTCCGGCCTGCTTGCCATTTCGGGTATCTCCAACGACGCCCGCGACATCCGCACGCGCGCCTCCGAGGGCGACGAGCGCTGCCTGCTCGCCTTCGATATGTTCGCCTACAAGGCCATGCAGCAGGCCGGTTCCATGATCGCTTCCATGGCGGGCGTGGACACCATCACCTTTACCGCCGGCATCGGCGAGAACGACTGGTCGATCCGCAAGGCCTTCTGCGACTGCTTTGAGTGGCTGGGCGTACGCATCGACAACAACAAGAATCGCGAGGCCGTGGGCAACGGTCCGCAGGTCATCAGCGCCGCCGGCTCTTCCGTCACGGTCATGGTCATCCCCACCGACGAGGAATACATGATCGCCCGCGACGTCGAGCGCCTGACCAAGAACAACTAACGTGCCCGTTTGCATTTAAACGAAAGGCCTCCAGAGCAACAGCTCCGGAGGCCTTTCTGCTAGCAGGCAGAAATTCCAGTCCCAAAGTGACCATCGCCAGTAACGCCTGCGCTCCCAACAACGGCACCCATCCGTTCAGATTTTTCAGCCCCAATTCGTAGCCAAGCTGCCGTCCACCCCAGATTCCCTGAATGCCACGTGGCGGCAGAAGGCCGTACGGGCTAACCCCTGAAAACAATCCGCAGACCAGAAACGCCCCCGTTCGTAGCTCCGGAGGAGCAGAACGGGAGCGTTTCATTGGTCGAGGACGTTTTCAGGGGTTAGCCCGTACGGCCTTCGGGCGAGTGCGTCCGCTACTCAGCCATCTGAGCCTGGACGGCGGTGATGGCCACGACACCCACGATGTCGTCGGCAGAGCAGCCGCGCGACAGGTCGTTGACCGGCTTGGCGATGCCCTGCAGGATGGGGCCGTAGGCGTCGGCGCCGGCGAAGCGCTGGACCAGCTTGTAGCCGATGTTGCCTGCCTCGAGGTCGGGGAACACGAGCACGTTGGCCTTACCGGCGACAGAGGAGCCGGGAGCCTTGAGCTGTGCGACGGTGGGGACGATAGCAGCATCGAGCTGCAGGTCGCCGTCGATGGCGAGCTCGGGAGCCTTCTCCTTGCAGAACTTCACGGCCTCCTGGACCTTCTTGGCGACCTCGCCACCGGCGGAGCCCATGGTGGAGTAGGAGAGCATGGCCACGTGCGGCTCGACATTGCCCATGAAGGTGGACCAGGAGTGGGCCGAGGCGATGGCGATCTCGGAGAGCTCGTCGGAGGACGGGTTGATGTTGAGGCCGCAGTCGGCGAAGATCAGCGTGCCGTCGGTGCCGAACTGCGGGGTGTCGGTGCACATCACGAAGAAGGCCGAGACCAGCTTGGTGCCCGGGGCGGTCTTGAGGATCTGCAGCGCGGGGCGCAGGGTGTCGGCGGTGGAGTGGCAGGCGCCGGAGACCAGGCCGTCGGCGTCGCCCATCTTGACCATCATGGTGCCAAAGTAGGTGGCGTCCATCACCTGGGCGCGAGCCTGCTCGATGGTAACGCCCTTCTTGGCGCGGAGCTCGGCAAACTTCTGCGCGTACTCCTCGTGCTTCTCGGCATTGCGCGGGTCGATGACGGTGGCGCCGGGAACGTCGATCTCGTCGGGGTTGCCCAGGATGACGAGCTTTGCCAGGCCTTCCTCGATGATTTTGTTTGCCGCGACGATGGTACGCGGATCCTCGCCCTCGGGCAGGACGATCGTCTTAAGGTCGGCCTTAGCGGCAGACTTCATACGGTTTAGGAAATCGCTCATGTTACTCCTTACAAGCGTTTCGCTAAGCTCCAGGCGCCCGGCTGTTCACGAATAAACCCGCTGCTAGCGGGTTTACCTTTCAATAATGTACGCCGCGGTGCTTGAGCTTTCCTTGTGTGGCAAGCTCATTATAGGACGCATTAGCGCTATAATCGCTCTGATAAATATGTCTCGAAGAATGTTCGAGAAAAGCCCAGCTAACGAGCACGTGGCTTTTGACAAGGAGTATCGATGCAGATTACCTCAGGCCTGCCTGAAGGCTTTAATGCCGGTGCGTACGACATGATTGTTGTCGGCGCCGGTTATGCCGGTGCCGTTTGCGCCCGCCGTCTTGCCGAAACTATCGGCTATCGTGTTGCCGTTTTGGAGCGCCGTAGCCACATTGCGGGCAATGCCTTCGACTGCACTGACGAGGCGGGAATCCTGGTCCACGAGTATGGTCCTCATATCTATCATACCTTTAACGAGCGCGTGCATAACTTCCTGTCGCGCTTCACCAAGTGGACGGACTACCAGCACAAGGTGCTCGCCAACATCAACGGTACCCTTATGCCCGTGCCCTTTAACCATGCGAGCCTTAAGCTTGCCTTTGGCGATGAGCGCGGCGAGGAACTGTACCAAAAGCTCGTGGAGACCTTTGGCAAGGACGTCAAGGTGCCCATTATGGAGCTGCGCAAGAAGAACGACCCGGATCTTGCCGAGGTCGCCGATTATGTCTACGAGAACGTCTTTTTGCATTACACCATGAAGCAGTGGGGCCAGACGCCCGATCAGATCGATCCCTCGATCACCGGCCGCGTTCCCGTCTTTGTGGGCGATGACGATCGCTACTTCCCGCAGGCTCCTTTCCAGGGCATGCCGCAGGACGGCTATACCGCGCTGTTCGAACATATGCTCGATCACGATCTGATCGACGTATTCTGCGACGTGGACGCCCGTGACCTCTTTGAAATCGACGAGACCACCGTCAAGATCGACGGCAAGGTCTATGGTGGCGAGATCGTCTACACCGGTCCACTCGACGAGCTGTTCAACCTCGACCTGGGCGCGCTGCCGTACCGCACGCTCGATATGAAGTTCGAGACGCTCGATATGGACCAGTTCCAGCCTGTGGGCACCGTCAACTACACCACGAGCGAGGACTACACGCGTATCACCGAGTTCAAGAACATGACCGGTCAGGTCTTGCCCGGCAAGACCACCATCATGAAGGAGTACTCCAAGGCCTATACGCCCGGCTCGGGCGAGACGCCGTACTACGCTATCTTGGAGCCCGAGAACCGTGAGCTCTACGAGCGCTATCTTGAGCGCGTCCAGAACCTGACGAACTTCCACCCGGTGGGTCGTCTGGCCGAGTATCGTTACTACGATATGGACGCCGTGACCAATTCCGCCCTCGATCTTTCGGATGAGATTATCGCCTGCCATGCATAAAGTCATAACATTCGGTATTCCCTCGTATAACGCCGCCAAGGACATGGACCATTGCATCACCTCCATCTTGGAGGGGAGCAATTACGCCACCGATATCGAGATTATCGTGGTGGACGACGGCTCCAAGGACGAGACGGCCGCCAAGGCCGACGAGTGGGAGGCCCGTTATCCTGGAATCATCCGCGCGGTGCACCAGGAGAATGGCGGTCACGGTATTGCCGTCCTTTCGGGTCTGCGCGAGGCGCAGGGCACCTACTACAAGGTTGTCGACTCGGACGACTGGCTTGACGGCGCTGCCCTTTCGACCATGCTGTCGATTCTGCGTGGCTTTGAGGAGCGCGACCAGCGCGTTGACCTGTTTATCTCGAACTACGTGTACGAGAAGGTTTACGAGGGGACGCATACCGCTATTGGTTACAAATTTGCCCTGCCGCGCAAAAAGATCTTTTCTTGGGATCAGATCGGTCATTTCCGCCTGGACCAGAACCTACTCATGCACAGCCTGTGCTATCGCACGGATGTGCTGCGCGAGTCCAACCTTCCCATGCCGCCGCACACGTTCTATGTGGACAACATCTACGCCTACGTGCCGCTGCCGCGTTGCAAGACCATGTACTACGCCGACATCGACCTCTACCGCTACTTCATTGGCCGCGAGGGCCAGAGCGTCAACGAGGCTACGATGGTCAAGCGTCTGGACCAGCAGTTCCGCGTTACGCGCATCATGATGGAGTCGTATCACCTGTACGGCGATGTTGAGTCTTCGCGTCTGCGTTCGTACATGATGGGCTATTTCACCATGATGATGGCAATCTGCTCGGTGCTCACCAAGCTTTCCGAGGAAGAATGCGCCGATGAGCGCCTGAAGACGCTGTGGAGTGATCTGAAGGCCTATGACGAGCGCATGTATCGTCGCGCTCGCTACGGCGTGGTGGGCTTCTTTACCAATCTGCGCGGACGGGCCGGAGACAAAACCACACTCGGCCTATACCGTCTTGCCTCAAAGATCTTCAAATTCAACTAGCTGCCGAGTAATCGCTGCTGATAGGTTGACTGGGCCCCTTGGCCTTTAGTTTGCTACTGCGAACAGTCCTGCTCGCACGGAAAGCACATTAAGTGCTTTCCGGCTCGTGCGGAACTTGTATCAAACTAAAGGCCAAGGGGCCTCTGCTATAAGAATCGATTGTCAGGCTGCCTGAATTTGAAGATCTTCGACGCGCGGTACACAGGGGCCTGGGCTGAAAAGAATCTGGTTGGTAGGTTGCCCGGTGGGGCTTGGTTATGTTTGTCGCGAGTTCCGCACGAGCCGAAGAGCACTTAATGTGCTCTTCGTGCGAGCCAGGACTGTAGAGCAGCAAACATAACCAAGCCCCACCGGGCAACCGGTCAGGTTAGGCTACTTCGCGGCGCCGGGGATGCCGTGGGAGGTTTTGGCGGTTTTGGCTCCGTTTACGATGGCGGTTTCCAAGGCCCTTACGGCGAGCATGCCCAGCAGGTCTAGGGGAACGGCGGCGCTTGCCTGGGCGCCCAGTTTGCCGCTGGCGAGGGTGTAGATGGTGTCGCCGTCGTTGGTGGTGTGCGTGGGACGGATGGCGTGTGCGTAGGCGTCTGCGGCCATCTGGGAGACCTTGGTGGCTTGTGCCTTAGTGAGTTCCACGTTGGTGACGATGCAGCTGATGGTGGTGTTGGTGCGGTCGAGCGGCATCTGCATGGATCCGGCGGCGGCAAAGGCTGCGAGTTCCATGTCGACGATCTGGTCGCTATCGGCCGCGGCGCGCATACCGGCGACCCACTCGCCGGTGAAGGGGTCGACAACGTTGCCGCAGGCGTTGACCGAGACCACGGCGCCCACCTTGATGGGGCCGAGTGCCACGGCGGCAGCTCCAAGGCCGGCCTTCATGCAGGTGGCGGGCCCCATGAGCTTACCCACGGTGGCGCCCGTGCCGGCGCCTACGTTGCCCTGTTCGAGCTTGGTGGGGGTGTGGTCGAGTGCTTCGCACACGGCGGCGATGCCGGCCTCAATGTCGGGGCGCACGGTGGGGTCGCCAAAGGCAAGGTCGAAGATGCAGCTGGAGCACACGATAGGCACCTGCGTGGGGCCGACGGGAAGGCCGATGCCGCGGCTCTCAAGCTCGCGAGCGACGCCGCTTGCAGCCTCGAGGCCAAAGGCCGATCCGCCCGAAAGGCAGACGGCGTGGACCTTGTCGACGGTGTTCTCAGGTCGCAGCAGGTCGGTTTCGCGCGAAGCGGGAGCACCGCCGCGAACGTCAACACCGCCGGTGGCGCCCTCGGGTGCCACGATTACGGTGCAACCGGTGCCGGCCTCCTCGTCCGTATAGTTGCCATAGCAAAAGCCATCGACATCGCAGACGTCAATGGCCTCGAGCAGTGTATCCATGTTTAACTCCTATCGGTTTTCCGCCGCGCCTTGTGCCCGGTCGGGATCCGTACGGTACGCCAAAATTGTAGGCTCTGGGGAATACCCAGCGCCAGATGCAATTACGAGAGTTTTTGAATCGCGCGCGCGACGCGGGCGATGGGTAGGCCCACTACGTTATAGAAGTCGCCCGAAATATATTGCACGAGCATGCGGCCGCCTGTGCCCTGAATGCCGTAGGCGCCGGCCTTGTCCATGGGCTCACCCGAGGCGACGTAGCGCTCGATCTGCTCGTCGGTGAGCTCGTAGAATGTCACGTCGGTCACATCGACAAACGACAGGCTCTCGGCGGCATGCGGGGCGGCCGTATCGCCTGCCTTAACGATGCAGACGCCGGTTGCGACCTGGTGCGTGCGGCCCGAAAGCTCACGGAGCATGGTGCGCGCCTCGCCCTCGGTTGCCGGCTTGCCTAGAATCTTGCCGTCGAAGGTGACGATGGTGTCGGCCGAGACCGTCAGTTCTTTGGGCTCGGCATACTCGGCAGCAACGGCAGCCGCCTTGGCGCGTGCCAAGCGCTCGACAAGCGTGAGCGGGGCCTCGCCATCAAAGGGCGTTTCGTCGATATCCGCGGGAATCACGCGAATGTTGTAGCCTGCCTCGCGCATCAGCTCTATGCGGCGCGGCGATTGCGAAGCCAAAATCATAGTTGGATGCCCTCGGCGACCTTCTCGACGGCCTTGTCGCCAGCGAGCGTGCGCAGCAGCTCCAATGCAAAGGGGAGTGACTGTGCCATGCCGCTGGCAGTGATGATGTTGCCGTCTTGCGTGACCTTCTCGCCGGTATAGGCGCCTTCGGGGAAGCTTTTCTCAAAGCCAGGGAAGCACGTGGCGTGGCGCCCCTCGAGTAGGTCGAGCTCGCCCAGGATAAACGGGGCGGCGCAGATGGCGGCGACGTGCTTGGTCGCGGCGAACTCGCAGACCACGTCGCAGACACGCTGATCGGCGCGCAGGTTGGTGGCACCGGGCAGGCCGCCGGGCAGCACGACGCAGTCGTACTTGTCAAAGTTGATCTCATCAAAGAGCGCATCGCAGGTCACGGGGATCTGCAGCGAGCTTACGACCTCGCGCGTGGGCATGATCGAGACGAGCGTGGCACGCACGCCGCCGCGACGCATGACATCGACCATGGTCAAGCATTCAATAGTTTCAAAGCCATCGGCGGCGAGAACGGCAACGCTGGGCATGAGGGTTCCTTTCATAGGCGGCATACAATTAGCCGTCTTATACCCCGAAGACCTCCGCTTGCCACGCTCGATTTCCCAATGATTTTTCTGAGCAATGATTAAGTGGCTAGTTGCGTCTAAGGTGGATGACGGTTTCGCAGTGGAAGGTTTGTGGGAACAGGTCGACTGGCGTAATCTTTACGGGGGAGAAGGTGCCTTCCTCGACAAAGCGCTTGAGGTCGCGCGCCAGGGTGGCCGGATCGCAGCTCACGTAGGCGACATCGCGAGCGCTCGTGCTGGCGATAAGGTCGATGGCTTCGGGGGCGAGGCCCGCACGCGGCGGGTCGACCACCAAGACGTCGGCATCCTGGTCGGGGAACTCGCGCACCGCGTCGCCGCCGATGACGTCGACGTTATCGAGCTTGTTGATCTCGAGGTTGCGGCGCAGGTCGCGCACGGCGGGGCCGTAGGCCTCGACGGCAGCGACAAAGTCGCAGCGGCGGGCGAGCGGCAGGGTAAAGGTGCCGGCACCGCAGTACAGGTCCACGGCAAGCTCGTCTTCCTGCGGGTCGAGCGCTTCCATGACAAGCTCGATCAAAATCTCGGCACCCTTGGTGTTGACCTGGAAAAAAGACGGGGCAGACAAGCGCATCTGACCCTCGGCGATATTCTCGGTCCATGAGCCCTCTCCGGCGAGCATTTCGACCTTGGAGACACGGCGGGCCTTCTTTTCGCCCTTGCTCATCACACGCACGATGCTCGTGGGATGGGCGGCGTCCGCCAGCACGCGGGAGACCTGCGAGCGCGGAAAAGAGCCTGTGGGCGTCCAGAGTGCGACCTCGAGTGCCTTGGTGCGGCGCGATGCGCGAATGCCCACGCGTTCGAGCCCCAGGTCATGGCTGCCGCTTAGATAGTTGAGTGCGCCGACGACCGATTTGAGTGCCTTGGGGAAGCGTTTGTCGAACAACGGGCACGAATCGACGGTCACGATCTTGCGAGGATCGACACCGTGCATGCCAAGACGCACGCGGCCGTTTACAACGGTCGGCTCGAGTTCGATTTTATTGCGGTAGCCCCAATCATCCTTGGTGTGGCGGATGGGTTGCACCAGTTCATCGACTTGATCGGGGCTGAACTTGCCGATACGCTCGAGCGTGGAGCGCAGATTTTGCTCCTTGGCGGCGAGCTGTGCCGTGCGTGAGAGATTGCCCCACGAGCAGCCGCCGCAGATGCCCACGAAGGGGCAGGGAGGCTGAATGCGATCGGGGCTTGGCTCCAGAATCTCGGTGGTGCGGGCACGCATGAACGATTTGCCGTCCTGTACGACCTCGGCCTCGACGGTGTCGCCTGCCACGGCGCCCTGCACAAAGACGGCCTTGCCGTTGTCGGCGTGCGCCAGCCCGTCGGCGCCGTAGGTCATCGATTCTATAGTGAGCTTCATATTCCTGCCTGTCATTCGCGTTGTTGTTCGCACCATGGTAGCAGGGAAAAGCGCCCCGCATCCGAGGCTTTCCTCAAATGCGGGGCGCTTCTACAAACTGCTTCTACAAACGACTATTTCGTCTTGCCGGTAATGAGCGTCTTAAGACCCAGGCCGATCAGACCCAGGCCCATGCGCACGCGGCCGGGGCGATGGCGCTCGATGGCCTTGGTCTTGCCGGCGGGCTTATCGCGACGGGCGCTCGTCTCGGGTGCGGGCTTGATGACCTGCGGATCGGGCTGAGGTGCAGGTGCGGGCTCGGGCTCAATGACGGTCGCCTGGACCTCTTGGACCTTGGGTACTACTGGCTGCGGCTCGGCCTCGGGGGCAGGTTCCGCCTCAATGACGGGCTCGGGCGCGGCCTCGGCGTTGCGGTAGGCACGCTCCAGTAGAGCTTCCTGCGAGTTGAAGGGTTTCTCACCCTCTGCACGCTCCACGGGGACCCAGGTGCCGTCGCTCGTGAGGCTGCGGGCCTTCACGTTGTCCCGCAGCTGCATGCCCATGTACTCGTGTACCAGGGCGCGGCAGGTGGGGTCGAGCACAGGGAAGGCGATTTCCACGCGGTGCTCGGTGTTGCGTGTCATCATGTCTGCCGAGCTCAGGTAAATCATGTCCGAGTCCACGCCAAAAGCGTAAACACGGGCGTGCTCCAAAAAGCGTCCGACGATGGAGCGGACATGCACGTTCTCGGTCTTGCCCGGAACACCGGGCTTGAGGCACGAGATGCCGCGGATGATCATGTCCACGCGCACGCCGGCACACGATGCCTCGGCGATTTTGTCGATGACCTCGCGGTCGGTGAGCGAGTTGAGCTTAAAGAACACACGGGCGGGCTCGCCAGCGAGGGCGCGCTGGATCTCGCGATCTAGGCCGCGCATGATGAGCGGCTTCAGGCCTACGGGCGCCACGCCCAGGAAGCGGTAATCGCCGCGCAGATTGCCCAGCGACAGGTTGCGGAAGAACAGGTTGGCGTCCTCGCCGATGCCGGGATGGGCGGTCATGAGCATAAAGTCGCTGTAGAGCTTGGCCGTCTTCTCGTTAAAGTTGCCGGTGCCCAAAAGCGTGAGGCGGGTGAGCGCCATACCCTCGCGATAGGTGAGCTGGCAGATCTTTGAGTGGCATTTAAAGCCCTCGGAACCATAGATGACGGTGCAGCCCGCCTCTTCCAGACGCTCGGCCCACTCGATGTTGTTCTGCTCGTCAAAGCGGGCACGAAGTTCCATGAGCACCGTGACCTCTTTGCCGTTCTCGGCAGCATCGATCAGCGACTCGCACAGGCGGCTCTGCTTGGCCACGCGGTAGAGTGTGATGCGCAGCGAGATGCACTCGGGGTCGTAGGCGGCCTCGTGCACCAGATCCAGGAAGGGGTTCATGGCCTCGTAGGGATAAAAGAGCAGCTTGTCGCCCTGCAGCACCTGTTCGCGGATGGAGCGGGTCATATCGATGGTGGGGTTGGGCTGCGGCTTAAACGGCGTAAAGAGCAGCTCGTTGCGCAGGTGCTCGGGAATCTTGCCCTCAATGCCGAAGACGTAGCCCAGGTCGAGCGGGATATCGCAGGTAAAGACCGAGCGGCGCGAAAGCTCGAGCGCCTTGCGGATGGTCTTGAGCGTCGCCTTCTCGAGCGACCCCGAGACCGCGAGCACTACCGGCTGCAGGCGCAGGCGCTTCTTGAGAATGCGCTTCATGTGCTGGCGGTAGTCCTCTTCCTCTTCGACGCCCTCGCCGTCCGGATCGATGTCGGCGTTGCGGGTGACTCGGATGAGCGCGCGGTCGAGTGGCTTGTAGGAGCCAAAGCAGCTGTCCAGGCAGGCGAGGATGACGTCCTCGAGCAAGATGTAGGAGTAGGTGCCGGCGGGCGAGGGGATCTCGACCACGCGGTTCATCGAGGCGGGAATCTCGATAAGGCCCAGCAGGCTCTCCTCGTCGGTGGCGCCGTCCAGACCACAGGCCAGATAGAGCGCGCCATTGCGCAGGTTGGGGAAGGGGTGGCGAGGATCGATGACCAGCGGCGAGATGACCGGCGACACGTAGGCCTGGAAGTAGCGGGTTACAAAGGTGCGCTCCTCGGGCGTAAGCGAATCGATGTGGGCGCGGTGAACGCCCAGGGTGTCGAGCTTGCCCTCGATACTCTTAAAGATGGACTCCCAACGGGTAAGGAGCCCGGGCATTTCGGCCATGACAGCATCGACCTGTTCGGAGGCAGTCATATTGCTCTTGTTGTCGACAGGTTGTTTTTTGAGCTCGGCAAGGTCGGACAGGCCACCCACGCGCACCATAAGGAACTCATCGAGGTTTGACTCGAAGATCGAGACGAACTTAAGGCGCTCGAACAGCGGCACGGACTCATCAAAAGCCTCGTCGAGCACACGGTTGTCAAAGCGCAGCCAGCTGAGCTCTCGGTTCTGCGTGTACGAGAAGTCGCGCGGCGGTTTGCGCAGCTTTGCGGCGGCTTGCTTTTTTTCGATTTTGCTCGGCATATGCATCTGTCCGTTCAGTCCCCGCAGGGGACGGTAGCCTAACCCTATTCACTATTGTCTCAATTTAGTCGACTTGTGGCACGGACGTATTGTGCGAACGGTATCTTAACCTACTTCTTACGCCGTCAAGGCATGCAACTAACTGCCCGACTCGTTTTGAAAACAATCTATATCCATACTCAACTGGTGAGGATGTATGAATAAGAATGATTGCGAGCTGAATATAATCGAATCCAAATTGAATCATGGACAGACGACATATATATGCAGAAAACAGTTTTAGCTATGCAATTCCTAAACATGAAATTATTTGTGCAATCTTGCTCAATTCCTTAGAAAAAAGAACGATTACCTTTGAAAACCTGCTTTAGAGAACTGAAGTGCATCATGGGGGAATCATATGCGATATACCGTTCATCGCACTTTGCTGACCGTTCGGGGGCGAGGTGGAATTGCGGGTGGTTTTTGGATATAACTAGAGCTGTCAGCAAGCAGCGTCCCATATGGAGGGGCGCTGATACATTCGGCCAGTAAGGCCCGAAAGAAAGGTAGGAGGCCATGACGAAAGGTCTGCACGTGCCTTCCGAGATCGGCAAGCTCAGGAAGGTCTGCCTGCACCGTCCCGGCGACGAGCTCCTCAACCTGCCGCCCGACGAGCTCGAGCGACTCCTGTTCGACGACGTCCCGTTCCTGGAGGTCGCGCAGCAGGAGCACGACACCTTCGCCCAGATCCTGAGGGACCAGGGCGTGGAGGTCCTCTACCTCGAGAACCTCGTCGCGGAGGTGTTCGACCAGGTCCCCGGCGCCCGCGCCGAGTTCACCGACCAGTACATCGCCGAGGCCGGCATCCGCGGCCAGCACATGCCGCAGATCGTCCGCGAGAAGCTGGACTCCATCGAGGACAACCTCGAGTTCGTCAAGAAGACCATGGCCGGCATGACCAAGGCCGAGATCGACATGCCCCTCACGGCGTCCACGACCCTCGACTCCCTGGTCAACTCCGAGTCCGAGTCCGACCTGATCATCGACCCGATGCCCAACCTCTACTTCACCCGCGACCCGTTCGCGGTCGTCGGCGAGGGCGTCAACCTCAACCGCATGTACTCGGTCACCCGCAACCGCGAGACCCTGTACGGCAAGTACGTCTTCAAGTACCACCCCGACTACAAGGACGTCTCGCTGTACTTCCGCCGCGACTGCCAGTTCCACACCGAGGGCGGCGACGTGCTGAACATCAACGAGAAGACCCTCGCCGTCGGCATCTCCCAGCGCACCCAGGCCGCCGCGATCGACGTCATGGCCCAGAACATCTTCTGGAACTCCGACTCCAAGGTCGAGCGCATCCTGGCCTTCGACATCCCGGTCTCGCGCGCCTTCATGCACCTCGACACGGTCTTCACCCAGATCGACGTCGATAAGTTCACGATCCACCCCGCCATCATGGGCACCCTGCGCGTCTACGAGCTGACCGCCGGCAAGAACCCGGGCGACGTGAACATCCGCCTGATCGAGGACACCCTCGAGCACGTCCTGGAGGACGCCACCGGCGTCGACCAGGTCAAGCTGATCCCCTGCGGCGGCGGCGACCCGATCGCGGCCTCCCGCGAGCAGTGGAACGACGGCTCCAACACCCTGTGCGTCGAGCCCGGCAAGATCTGCGTCTACGCCCGCAACACCGTCACCAACGACGTGCTGTACAAGGAGGGCCTGGACCTTCTCGTCGTGCCCTCCGCCGAGCTCTCCCGCGGCCGCGGCGGCCCGCGCTGCATGAGCATGCCCTTCTGGCGCGAGGACCTCTAAGGTCTTCAAGGGCCCGTACAGGTCATAATACATACATCTAGCTGCCATTAGATGTCTCTCATTGGGGCGGTGCGGGTTTTCGCACCGCCCCAATCTTGTATGAGGAACGTTAACACGATTGGATGACTGCTTTTGTAAGGAGCTTGGCCATGGACATCAAGACGATTGGCGTTGAGGAATGGCTCAACGTTTGGGAGAAGAGCGCCACGTGGGACATCGCCCAGTCGACGATCTCGTCGCTCACCATGGGCGAGCTACGTGCGCTTGACGAGCAGGACGGTGCCACGTTCTACGAGCGCCTGGACCGCGAGAAGATGAACTACGGCTGGATCGAGGGTTCGCCGGAGTTTAAGGCCGAGGTCGCCAAGCTCTATCGTCGTGAGGTCAATCCCGACCATATCCTGCAGACCAACGGCTGCACGGGCGCTAACCTCAACGCCATCATGGCTGTTGTCGAGCCCGGCGACCATGTTATCGCCGAGTGGCCCACCTACGCGCCGCTCTACGAGATCCCGCGCACGCTGGGCGCCGAGGTCGAGTATTGGGAGCTTCGCGAGGAACTCGGCTGGAAGCCCGATATCGAGGAACTCAAGCGCCTCGTTCGCCCCGACACCAAGCTCATCTGCATCAACAACGCATCGAACCCCATCGGTACGGTGCTCGATGCCGATACGCTCGGCCAGATTGCCGAGATCGCCCGCTCGGTGGACGCCTACGTGCTGTGCGACGAGGTGTACCTACCGCTCGAGAACACCGACTCCTTTATGTCGATGGCCGACGTGTACGAGAAGGCCATTGTCACCAACTCGGTGTCCAAGACCTATTCGACGCCCGCGGCACGCGTGGGCTGGGTTGTGGCCGACGAAGAGGTATCCAACCGTATCCGCACCTACCGCGATTACACCATGATCTGCGGCGGCGTGTTCAACGACGCCCTGGCGACCTACGTGCTCGAGCACAAGGATAAGATCCTCGAGCGCAACAGCAAGATCGTGTTTGGCAACCGCGATATCGCGCAGGCTTGGATTGATACGCAGCACCGCGTCTCCTGGACGGCCCCGCAGGGCGTGTCCACCTCGTTTATCCAACTGGATATTCCTGAGGACGACGAGGAGTTCTGCAAACGTCTGCTGGCCGAGAGGGGAGTGCTGCTGGTTCCCGGCAGCCGCTTTGAGCTTCCCTGCGGCGCACGCCTGGGTTACTGCGCGAGCGAGGACGTTCTGCGCGAGGGCCTGAGGCTTTTGGGCGAGGCGCTGGCGGAGTTCGATCGCTAGGATTCCGACAGTCCCCGAAGGCCGTTCAAAACCGCCTACGATTATCGAAAACAGACCTGTTTCCCACGAGGGGAGCGGGCCTGTTTTTCTATACCGAGAAGTCAAGTTGTTACAAATGGGACCGTAAAGCGAGCCGGTATCCGCTGGGCTTTATACTGAGCTTCCGGTGAACGGTATCAAGCGTCTGGTAAACGGTAATTTGTTTACCAGAAATGAATAGGACAAACTTTTTTCTGAATAAAAACGAAAATGGTTGAGACGCGGTATGAATCGCTAATTCTATTCATAGCCTTATTGGAAATATGCAATTTGAGGGTGGTTTAATAAAGTTTAGTTCCATTTGATTTTTGGATTGAAAACACGTTTAAGCACGTAAATACACTTTATTAGGACGAAGTGTGCCATGCGTGAAGTATATGTGTATGCCGTTCACCCCCTATAAAAAACCGTTCGGGGGCAAGGTGGAAGTATGGGCTGATTTTGGATATAAATATGTCGTCAGCAATAACGCCTCACACGGAGGGGCGCTAACGAATCGGCCCCGACAAGGGCCCGAAAGAAAGGTAGGAGGCCATGACGAAAGGTCTGCACGTGCCTTCCGAGATCGGCAAGCTCAGGAAGGTCTGCCTGCACCGTCCCGGCGACGAGCTCCTCAACCTGCCGCCCGACGAGCTCGAGCGACTCCTGTTCGACGACGTCCCGTTCCTGGAGGTCGCGCAGCAGGAGCACGACACCTTCGCCCAGATCCTGAGGGACCAGGGCGTGGAGGTCCTCTACCTCGAGAACCTCGTCGCGGAGGTGTTCGACCAGGTCCCCGGCGCCCGCGCCGAGTTCACCGACCAGTACATCGCCGAGGCCGGCATCCGCGGCCAGCACATGCCGCAGATCGTCCGCGAGAAGCTGGACTCCATCGAGGACAACCTCGAGTTCGTCAAGAAGACCATGGCCGGCATGACCAAGGCCGAGATCGACATGCCCCTCACGGCGTCCACGACCCTCGACTCCCTGGTCAACTCCGAGTCCGAGTCCGACCTGATCATCGACCCGATGCCCAACCTCTACTTCACCCGCGACCCGTTCGCGGTCGTCGGCGAGGGCGTCAACCTCAACCGCATGTACTCGGTCACCCGCAACCGCGAGACCCTGTACGGCAAGTACGTCTTCAAGTACCACCCCGACTACAAGGACGTCTCGCTGTACTTCCGCCGCGACTGCCAGTTCCACACCGAGGGCGGCGACGTGCTGAACATCAACGAGAAGACCCTCGCCGTCGGCATCTCCCAGCGCACCCAGGCCGCCGCGATCGACGTCATGGCCCAGAACATCTTCTGGAACTCCGACTCCAAGGTCGAGCGCATCCTGGCCTTCGACATCCCGGTCTCGCGCGCCTTCATGCACCTCGACACGGTCTTCACCCAGATCGACGTCGATAAGTTCACGATCCACCCCGCCATCATGGGCACCCTGCGCGTCTACGAGCTGACCGCCGGCAAGAACCCGGGCGACGTGAACATCCGCCTGATCGAGGACACCCTCGAGCACGTCCTGGAGGACGCCACCGGCGTCGACCAGGTCAAGCTGATCCCCTGCGGCGGCGGCGACCCGATCGCGGCCTCCCGCGAGCAGTGGAACGACGGCTCCAACACCCTGTGCGTCGAGCCCGGCAAGATCTGCGTCTACGCCCGCAACACCGTCACCAACGACGTGCTGTACAAGGAGGGCCTGGACCTTCTCGTCGTGCCCTCCGCCGAGCTCTCCCGCGGCCGCGGCGGTCCGCGCTGCATGAGCATGCCCTTCTGGCGCGAGGACCTCTAAGTCTTTCCGTTTCCGGTGCGGTCCCCCTACAACCGCACCGGTTTCGCCCGTCAAACGGGCAACACTAATACTTACGTAATTCATTTTTTCGAAAGGAAACGAACCATGGGTGTTAACCTCTCCGGCCGTAGCTTCCTCAAGCTTCTCGACCTCACCACCGAGGAGATCGAGTACCTGCTCAAGCTTTCCAAGAACTTCAAGGACATGAAGCGCGCTGGCGTTCCGCACCGCTATCTCGAGGGCAAGAACATCGTTCTGCTCTTCCAGAAGACCTCCACTCGTACCCGCTGCGCCTTCGAGGTCGGCGGCATGGATCTGGGCATGGGCGTCACCTACCTCGATCCCGGTTCGTCGCAGATGGGCAAGAAGGAGTCCATCGAGGACACCGCCCGCGTTCTCGGCCGCATGTATGACGGCATCGAGTTCCGTGGCTTTGCCCAGGACGACGTCGAGGAGCTCGCTGCCAAGTCCGGCGTGCCCGTGTGGAACGGCCTGACCACCGAGTGGCACCCCACCCAGATGCTTGCCGACATCCTGACCGTCCAGGAGAACTTCAACTACGACATCAAGGGCAAGACCCTCGTCTTCATGGGCGACTGCAAGAACAATGTCGCTCGCTCCCTCATGGTTGTCTGCTCCAAGCTCGGCATGAACTTCGTGGCCTGCGGCCCCGAGGAGTGCATGCCCGCCGACGACGTCATCGAGGCCTGCAAGCCCATCGCCGAGGCCAACGGCTGCACCATCAAGCTGACCACCGACGTCAAGGACGGCGTCACCGGTGCCGACGTTATCTACACCGACGTGTGGGTCTCCATGGGCGAGCCCGACGAGGTCTGGGCCGAGCGCATCGCTCAGCTCACCCCGTATCGTGTCACCTCCGAGGTCATGGCTATGGCCAACCCGGGTGCCATCTTCCTGCACTGCCTGCCCAGCTTCCACGACACCAACACCACGATTGGCGCCGAGAAGTGCGAGCAGTTCGGCATCACCGAGCAGGAGGTCACCGACGAGGTCTTCGAGAGCCCCGCTTCCAAGGTCTTCGACGAGGCCGAGAACCGCATGCACACCATTAAGGCTGTCATGTACGCCACGCTCAAGTAAGAGCATCTAGCATCTCGCTCGGGGTGTCTTGCTGCACACCCCGAGCGGCTTTGTCTGGTAAATATCTCGCGTCGGGCGGTGGGCACGGCACGGAAGATCCGCTTCGCGCGAGAAAGTTAAATGATTTATGAAGGGGGGATGAGAACCATGACTGAGACCGCTAAGAAAAAGCGCGGTATGCCTTCATCGTTCACCATTCTTCTAGCTCTGCTGGCAATTGTTGCAGTGATTACCGTTATCGTCTCCGGCACGTCCGGCGGCGCGGTTACCGCAGCCCGCCTGAGCGATTTCTGCACCGCCCCGATCCTGGGCTTCGCTGACGCCCTACCCGTCTGCCTCTTCGTTATGATCCTGGGCGGCTTCCTCGGTATGATGACCGAGACCGGCGCTCTGGACAACGGCATCGCCGTTCTGGTGCAGAAGCTTAAGGGCAATGAGATCATGCTCGTTCCTGTCCTTATGCTCATCTTCTCCCTCGGTGGTACCACCTATGGTATGTGCGAGGAGACCGTTCCCTTCTACGCCCTGCTCGCCGCTACCATGATGGCCGCTGGCTTCGACCCCATGGTCGGCGCCGCTACCGTCCTGCTCGGCGCTGGCTGCGGCTGCCTGGGCTCCACGGTTAACCCGTTCGCCGTCGGCGCTGCCGTCGACGCTCTGACCGGCGTTGGCATTGAGGTCAACCAGTCCATCATCATCGGCCTCGGTGCCGTCCTGTGGATTGTCACCACCGCTATGTCCATCGTCTTCGTGATGAACTATGCCAAGAAGGTCAAGGCTGACAAGGGTTCCACCATCCTGTCGATGCAGGAGCTCAAGGACGCCGAAGAGGCTCACGGCAAGGCTGCTTCCGAGGTCCACAAGGAGGTCAAGCTCACCGGTCGTCAGAAGGGTGTTCTGATCGCCTTCGCCTTCACCTTCGTCGTCATGATCGTCGGCTTCATCCCGCTGGCCGACCTCAACGAGGGCGTCGCCAACTTCTTCGACGCTGGCGCTGTCTACGACGCCGACGGTAACGCCGTCGTCCAGGGCTGGTCTGCCCTGATCACCGGCCTGCCCATTGGCCAGTGGTACTTCGACGAGGCTTCCACCTGGTTCTTCCTCATGGCCGTCCTGATCGGTATCATCGGTGGCCTGTCCGAGAAGCAGATCGTCAACACCTTCATCACCGGCGCTGCCGACATGATGTCCGTTGTTCTCGTCATCGCCCTCGCCCGTGGTATCTCCGTCCTCATGGCTAACACCGGCCTCGACGTCTTCGTCCTCGACGCTGCCGCCAATGCCCTGGCTGGCCTGTCCGGCGTGATCTTCGCTCCCATGAGCTTCCTGGTCTACTTCGGCCTGTCCTTCCTGATCCCCTCGACCTCCGGTATGGCCACCGTCTCCATGCCCATCATGGGACCGCTGGCTGTTAAGCTCGGCTTCTCGCCCGAGGTCATGGTCATGATCTTCTCCGCCGCCATCGGTGTCGTGAACCTGTTCACCCCGACCTCTGGCGCCATCATGGGCGGTCTCGCCCTGGCCAAGATCGAGTGGACGACCTGGCTCAAGTTTGCCCTTAAGCTCATCGTCGCGCTCTCCGTCGTCTGCGCCGTCATCCTGACCGTCGCCTGCGTGCTGCTCTAAGTACCCAACGGGTACCCCACGGAAACCTTGACGATCCTGTAGAGGATCACCTGGTCATCGTCTGTCCGGTGGGGTAAACCCATCGGTAGACTCCTACCTTTAGCCCCCTCCCGTTCCGTGCGCGGGAGGGGGCGCACTTATGTTGCGCGGTTCTACGAACCGCGCAACCAGTCGACGCTGCGCGCCGCCCAGGACGACAATTTGTCATTCAAAAGGCAAGCCATGACCAAAAGGTCTATGCCTCGCCTTTTTCATGCCAACTTGTACGTTCTGGACGGCGCTCGCTGTCCGTCCTCTGCCTGCGGCGCTTTCCATTGTTGGTGCAGAGGGCGCTTTGCCTACTCTGGCGGGCTTTCGCTGGCTTATGCTCAACCTGCGACGTTTCCATTATTGATACAAAGGCCAGGTTTGTTTGAACCAAAAAGGGGAAGTTGCGGTGGAATAGTTCCTGTTTGGCCGTCTTGAGGGGTTAAACGGGAACTATTTCACCGCAACTTATCGATGGCGTGTTTGGTTGGTGCCAGTTGATTGCTTGGGCGTTGGGGAGGGTCTGCTCCGTTATAATCGCCTAGAACATTAAATGGAAACGGGACGGGAGCCATATATGCGCCAGGGTTTCGACAACGCGAAGTATATCGAGCTGCAGGCTGCTCACATTAAGGAGCGCATCTCGCAGTTTGGCGGCAAGCTCTATTTGGAGTTTGGCGGTAAGCTGTTCGATGACTATCATGCGAGCCGCGTGCTGCCGGGTTTTGAACCGGACAGCAAGTTCCGCATGCTCAAGAGCATCGCCGACGATGTCGAGGTTATCATCGCGATCAACGCGAACCACATCGAGAAAAACAAGGCTCGTGGTGACCTTGGCATTACCTATGACGAGGACGTTTTGCGCCTGGTCGATCTGTTCCGAGGGAATGGGTTTGCCGTCGCGGCTGTGGTCATCACCCAGTATGCCGGCCAGCCTGCTGCCGATGTGTTCCGCAACCGCCTGAACGCGCTCGGTATTCCCGCCAAGCTGCACTATCCCATCGAGGGGTATCCGCACGATGTCGATCTGATCGTGTCCGACGATGGCTACGGCAAGAACGAGTTTGTCGAGACCACGCGTCCGCTCGTTGTCGTGACGGCACCCGGCCCCGGCTCGGGCAAGCTCGCTACTTGCCTCTCGCAGCTGTATCACGAGCATAAGCACGGTACCGCCGCCGGCTATGCCAAGTTCGAGACCTTCCCGGTCTGGAATCTTCCTCTGACGCATCCGGTCAATATTGCCTACGAGGCCGCCACGGCTGACCTCGACGACGCCAATATCATCGATTCGTTCCACCTTGAGGCCTACAACAAGACCACGGTCAACTACAACCGCGACGTCGAGGCCTTCCCGGTAGTCCGTGCCCTGATGGAAAAGATCCTGGGCAAGAGCCCCTACCAGAGCCCTACGGACATGGGCGTCAATATGGTCGGCTTTGCCATCACCGATGACGATGCCTGCCGCGACGCTTCCAAGATGGAGATCGTCCGCCGCTACTTTACCGCGGTCGAAAATGTGCGCCGTACCGGCGTGGGCGATGAGCAAGTCGATCGTCTCAAGATTATTATGAAGAAAGCCGGCATCGATAAGAACTACTCACCGGCGCGCTCGGCGGCCCTCACCAGGGAGCAGCTGACGGGTGGTCCCGTGGGTGCCATGGTCATGCCCGATGGCTCCGTGGTGACCGGTAAGACCTCCACGCGCCTGGGCGCCGCAAGTTCGCTCATTATGAACGCCCTCAAGCATGTCTCGGGCGTCGACCTTGAGCTCGAGGTCATTAGCGATGAGGCGATCGAGCCCATCAGCAAGCTCAAGACGCATTTCCTGGGCAGCAAAAACCCGCGCCTCCACACCGACGAGACGCTTATGGCGTTGTCGATCACCTCGGCCACGAGTGAGACGGCCGCTCGCGTCCTTTCGGGCCTGGAGCAGCTGCGCGGTTGCGATGCCTTCTTTAGCGTGATCATCTCGCCGACGGACGAGACGGTACTGCGCAAACTGGGTATCAACGTGTGCTGCGAGCCCAAGTTTGAGCGCCGCGGTTTCTTCCATCGCTAAGTTTGAAGCACCGCGGTAATTGCATTGCATTTTGGCCGTATCGGGTTAGCGCCCGGTACGGCTTTTTGATCAATAAAGCGCCTATTTCGGCGAAAAATAGCCGTTTACCTGCCTAGAAACAATTTGAGCGGTATACAATAACCGTAACTGTTTCATCCTTAGCGGGATGCCGCATGATGGATATTACCTGCCATCGTGAGGTGTGTCGGTCGCGCACGGCGCGTTAGATGCTCGTGCTCGGTTTGAGGAGGCTGCTATGGCGGGCAAGGGTCGTGCGAGTGTCAACGATATGAAGCGTGTCGAGGTGCTGGTGTTGATGGAGATCGACCAGCAAACCGAAGACAATGGCGGGCCGTATGGTTTCTCGCGCAAAACGCTTGCCGAGCGCGTGGGGGTTTCGCCGTATCGTGCCCGCGCCGCAATCGATCGCTTGGATTCCGAAGGCATGATTGATGTCGTCTCGCGTTATAGCGACGACGGCGGTCAGCTTGCAAATGGCATTTGCCTCACCGAACGTGGCGAGTGGTATCTTGAGGGCGTCCGTACCGGCATGCTCGTTCAAGAAATGCTTGAGGACGAGGCTGCTGATCGATAGCAGCATGTAACCCTTGCCATAGCGACGCCGCCTGGGAAACCGGGCGGCGTTTTGTTTCAAGATTGAGAAATGCAATCGCACGCGAGAAAAATTGCGAACGGTCCGCGGCGCGAGTATTACAATGAAGACCCGTAAGATGTGGATAAACAACTTCTACGGGAAGCGCAGGTAACTCAATATGACCAAGCATGTGTTCGTAACCGGTGGCGTGGTTTCGTCCCTGGGCAAGGGTATCACCGCGGCCTCGCTGGGCCGTCTGCTCAAGTCGCGTGGCTACAAAGTAACGATGCAGAAGGCCGACCCGTATCTGAACGTCGACCCCGGTACCATGAGCCCGTTCCAGCATGGTGAGGTCTTTGTAACCGAGGACGGTTACGAGTCCGACCTGGACCTGGGTCATTACGAGCGCTTTATTGATGAGAACCTGACCCGCGATTCCAACTTTACGACCGGTGCCATCTACAAAAGCCTAATCGCCCGCGAGCGTCGCGGCGACTTTTTGGGCGGTACCGTGCAGGTGATTCCTCACGTCACCAATGCCATTAAGGACAAGTTCCGCCGCATCGAGGAGCAGACCGGCTCCGATGTAGTCATCACCGAGCTGGGCGGCACGATCGGCGACATCGAGTCCCAACCGTTTGTCGAGGCCATCCGTCAGTACCGCAAGGAGGCCGGCCCCGAGAACGTCTGCTACATCCACGTGTCGCTCGTTCCCTATATCGCCGCCGCCCACGAGGTCAAGACCAAACCCACGCAGCATTCCGTCAAGGAGCTCCGCAGCTTTGGCATCCAGCCCGATATCATCGTGCTGCGCTCCGACCACCATATCGATGACGCTATCCGCGGAAAGATCGCAAACTTCTGCGACGTCGACACCGATTGCGTCTTTACCAACGAGGACTGCGCGAGCATTTACGATGTTCCGCAGCTGCTTGCCGAGCAGGACTTTGACCTGCGCATTTGCGAGCGCTTGGGTCTGGACCCGCGTGAGCGCGACATGAGCGAGTGGAACGAGTTCCTGCGCAAACAGAATCACGCCAACCATCACGCCGACAAGGAGAAGATCGCCGTCGTGGGCAAGTACACGCAGCTGCCCGATGCGTACCTGTCGGTTATCGAGGCCCTGCACCATGCGGGCGTCTTCTACGATCGCCATGTGGACGTCCAGCTAGTCGACGGCGAGAGCCTCGACGAGCAGAATGTCTCCGAGGTTCTGGGCGACGCCTCGGGCATCCTGGTCCCCGGCGGCTTTGGCAAGCGCGCCCTGGAGGGCAAGATCCTCGCGGCCGAGTTTGCCCGTGAGCACAAGATTCCGTATCTGGGCATTTGCCTGGGTATGCAGGTGGCCGTGTGCGAGTTCGCCCGCAACGTCGTCGGCCTTGCCGGCGCCAGCTCCTCCGAGTTCGATCCGGACGGCCCGTTTAGCGTCATCGATCTGATGAGCTCGCAGGAGGACGTGACCGAGAAGGGCGGCACCATGCGCCTGGGCGCCTATCCGTGCAAGCTCGCCGCCGATACCCTTGCTCGCGAGGCATATGGCGAGGAGCTCGTCTACGAGCGTCACCGTCATCGCTTTGAGTTCAACAACGCCTTCCGTGACCAGCTCGAGGACGCCGGCTTGGTTATCTCGGGTCTGTCGCCCGACGAGCGCCTGGTCGAGATGGTCGAGCTGCCGCGCGACGTGCATCCGTGGTATGTGGCAACCCAGGCTCATCCCGAGTTCAAGAGCCGCCCGACCAACCCGCAGCCGCTGTTCCGCGAGTTCGTGCGCGCTTCGATCGGCCAGCACGAGGGTGTCGACCGTCTGCAGGTGACGCCCATGAACCTCGCTACGGACTAAGGGTGCCGGCGAATAAGGAACATACCGAAGCTACTCCCTCGTCGCTCGCCGTGGCGGCGGGGGAGTATCTCGATTACCTCGCGGTCGAGCGGGGTTTGGCGCGCAACACGATTGCGGCCTATCGTCGTGACCTGACGACGTACTGCGCCTATCTGGAGCGGGCGGGTATTGTGTCTTTTGAAGAGGTGACCCGTCAGGTCGTGGAGGGCTTTGTCGCCGACCGTCGCGATGGGGGCTATTCGGATGCCTCGGTGGAGCGTGCGCTTGCGGCCGTGAAGGGTCTGCATGCCTTTTTGGTGCGCGATGGGGCTGTGGCCCAAAATCCAACGGCGGCGTTGCGCCTGCCTAAAAAGGCTGAGCGTTTGCCGGAGTATCTATCGGTGGAGGATGTCTCGGCGCTGCTCGATCAAGATTTCCCCGAGGGCGAGATGGGCTTGCGCGACCATGCCATCTTGGAAGTGCTCTATGGATGCGGTTTGCGTGTGAGCGAGTTGGTGGGACTCGATGTGGGCGATATCCATATCGACGATGGCTTTGTGCTCGTTCGCGGTAAGGGCTCGAAGGAACGCCTGTCCCCGCTGGTGGGAAGCGCGGCGCGAGCTCTGGCGCTTTATGTAACTGAGGGGCGTTCTCGCTTGGCGGCCCATGCCCGCGGAACCGAGACCTCGGCGGTCTTTTTAAATAAGAACGGCCGCCGTCTGTCGCGCCAGGGCATCCATGCCATCTGTGAGCGCTACGGGCGCCAGGTGGGACTGGTGGGGCTCCATCCCCATACGCTGCGTCACTCCTTTGCCACCCATATGCTTGCGGGCGGCGCAGACCTCCGTGTGCTACAGGAGATCTTGGGACATGCCGATATATCGACCACGCAGGTCTACACGCATGTCGATCGTACGCAACTGACCGAGGTCTATTTGGCGGCGCACCCGCTGGCACATCGTTAACACATCGCTGACCTGCATATTTATAGGTATTTGGGGACGGGCTCCAGATTGCCGCGGCGTGCTTTTGCGCGCGCATGGGCAATCTGGGGCCCGTCCCATTTTTCGCCACTTGGCGTCGCGGTGGTGGGCCGCACGTGCCTTGGGTGGGGGAGTTTGGGGGCGATGTGAACGGCATGTAAAGGGACGTAAAAATCGCCTCAAGGTCAACTTGAAGGTTGAGGTTGAAAGGCGGGGTGCCACAGGTGGCATCCCGCCTTTGCTGTAAACACAACATATTGTGTTTTCGAACATATGCTCGGGGGTGTTTTACAACATATTGGGGGTGGAATGGTGGGGCGGGG
>UQZM01000001.1 GCA_900545615.1 uncultured Collinsella sp. | reverse complement strand
CACATTCATCCGCACATGTGCGGATGAATGTGGGAGGTGTTCGGATGAAGTCGATAATCAAGGCGGGTTTGCCCGACGCGTCTGCGTTTTCAAAATGACCCGAATCGGCGAGGCGATTCGAGATACAATGGCTATAGGAAACGACGCACCCCGCGTAAGTACTTAGGAGCGCGGGCGACCAGTTTCCGACGTTGTTAAATGCCCGGGCCTCTAACCCCGGGCATTCTTATTTGCGCGTGTTGTGGCGCAAGTGCCTTCTACCGTCCGCACCGCGCGTGCGCCTACGGACCTTAAACCGAACCTCATACGAGTCAAGAAACGCGATGACGGATGAGTCCGCATCGGACGGTGGAGGCTGCCTGCGTTGTCCAAAAAGAACGGGGCAAACTCCAGCGCGGAGTCTGCCCCGAAAAGAGAGTGGCAAAGCAAGAACGCAGATGGACGAGAAAAGTGTCCGCAAGTCTCATGGCCATCACATCCCACCTGCCAAAGGGATGGGTGAGCGAGCGTTACTCCTGCTCGGACTCCTCAGCCTGCTTACGGCTGCGGATGAGGTGCGCCACGCCGATGCACAGCACCGCGCCACCAGCGATCCAAGTGAAGGTCACGCCGTTAAGACCGGTGAGGGGAAGGCCAGAGCCCTTCTTGTTCTCGACGGTAAGGTTAACGGTGCCATCAGTCTGGGTAGCGTCAAGGATGACGAGACTGGAAGTCTCCGCATTCCTGGTGACCGTCACGGTCTGTGCCTCTACCTCGGTTTTACGAAGACTACCTTCGCCAGATACCGGAGTCGAGATTGTGAAGGTGAAGTCCTTCAGCGAATTGTACTCGCCGAGGGCAGTTTTCTCGTGAACGGTGTATGTTCCGGCGTCAAGTCCCGTGATGTAAATTTCACCATTCTCATCAGTGAAGAACTCGTGTTCGTTATCATCAAGGTTGCCATGCTCCTGAACGTATTTGCCCTTGGAAGCGCTGCCGTCCGCATTGTCATCAGGATCGGTAGCCTGAATGGTAAATCCGACATTCTGGAGCTTGTTTTTGCTTTCGTGATCTTGCTTGACGAGTTTGAGCGCATAGGTGTAGTCGCGAACAGTATCGGGCACGGACTCACCCCTGCCATTGCTCATGGGGTTGTTGGAGTAGATGAGCTTAACGGTGTTGTCATTACCCGCGCCGCCCACGACAACCGTTTTATTGGGATCAAGTTGAGCGGTGTACTCAACAAATATCTTGGTACTAGACGAGAGGTCCGCAACGGCAGTCTTGAGATTATCAAACGTAACGGTCAGGGTTTGCCCGGCGCCATTCTCACCATCCTTGACTTCGGGGGTAAATCCAGAAGTTATTTCGACAGCGCTGTCACGATCACTGCCCGCATATACCTTAATGGAGTCTTTCTTAGCCGTCAGGCCAGCAGAAAGTTCATCGTGGAACTCATAGTAGTAAGTATCAAACGAGGCTACGTTTTCGGCAACAGTGCCGGTCAGCTGATATTGAACATCCTGGCCAACCTGCGAGTCAGCCTTATCGGCCCAATCACTGCCGGGCTTGTCGTCCTTAATCTTCTTTGTAACCGTAGGAATACCAATCTTCTCGGTAACCTCGACAGCGCGACCACCCACGACAGCGAAGATTGGCGAAGTGCCGGTCTGCTTCTGCTTGGAATAGTTGTCCTTAGTACCGATAGAACCATCGTCCGTCAGGAAGAGATAGTAGCCGGAGTTCTCAAAGGAAACTGAGGTATCCGCGGCGAAAGCAGCATTAGAAGCCTCTTTTGGTTTGACAGGAGTAGTGCCCTTGACCAAGTCAGCAATCGTATCGAGCAAATCACCATTGTTCACAACGGAAGAAGTCTCTTGGAGATTTGCTGCCATCCACTCGGCAACATCCTGTGCGGTGGGATTTTCAGTGGGAAGTTGTGGATTAGTGGAGTCATAGTCAGCGCTGCTCTGAATGGCAGCAACAATGGCGTTCCGGGTGTCACGTGTCACATTGGCGCCCCATTCGACATCAGAAACGACCTTGTTGTTTGAGCCGGCTCCATCAACCACTTTGGCTTTAAAAATTTGATAAGCGACGAACTGCGTCTTTTTAACCGGATACGTCTCATCCGTATTATTTGCATCTTGCTTGATGGTGATGCTATTGGTCGTAGTCGCCGCGTCCTCAGCAAACGCCATCGTGACTGGCGCCATGACTCCGCCGAAGCTCAACGCTGCCGTGAGGCCGGCCGTCACTGCCAGGCGAGCGATGTTCTTGCTCATACTCATCTTCTTTTCCTCTGCTTTCTGCTTGAAATCCATTTGATCTAAAACCATCTGTCTGTGTCTTAGCATCTACTTCGCTACGTCTCGCCCCGCTCTCTGTGGGGCTGCCAGCTACTCTTTATGGCTGCCACCTCCCCGCTTGACCAGGAGCGCGACCACGATGAGCGCGGCTCCGGCGACCGCTGCGGCGGCCGCGGCGTACATTGCCATATCGCCAGTCGAGGGCATAAAGCCTCCGGTGATAGTGCTAGGGGGCGTGCCGGTGGGCGTGTTGATGAGCGACGCCTCCAGGCTGCCCGTCGACCCGTCCGCGCTGTCGGCGCGCAGGGGCGACTCGGCGGTGATGGTGAGCTTGGGCTTGGCGGCGGCCACCTGGTCGACGTCCAGGCCCTCGGCCTTGACCGTCACGGAGCGCGTACCCTCAAAGGCGGTGTAGCCCTTGGGTGCCTTGAGCTCGCGGACCTCCAGCTTGCCCGAGTCCACGCCCGAGACGGTCACGCGGCCGTCCTCGCCCGTGGTGACAGTGGCCTTGCCCTCCGCATCCCACGTGCCATCGGCCGCGAGCGTGCGACCGCGGTCGTCGGCGATGCTCAGGACCGCCCCGGCAAGCGGCTTGTCGCCGTCGCTGCCGCGCTTGGTGAGCGCGAGATCCCAGGTGTAGGCGCACGCATCGTCGCTCGGTGTGCGGGTAAAGCCGGCATCGCCGGACTGGTCGGCAAAGGGTGAGCGCGGGTAGCGCGGGTAGACCTCGTTGGGGTTGCCCTTCGCGATGCCGTGGTTGCACGCGCTGTTGAGCGGCGCGTTGTACACGGCGACCACACGGGCGCCCGCGGCGAAGGCGTCGGCCCCGCCGAGCACGGCGATCAAGTCGCCGGTGCGCACGGTGAAGGTTCCGTCCGCGGTCGCCTTGGTGACGCACTGGGCCGTGATGTCGGTCCAGCCCTTGGCGGGCTCGGTGCCGGCGCGTCCGTCCTTGCCGACCGAGACGGCGTCGAAGTTGCCGTCCGCGCCAGCCGCCACGTACACATGCATGCTCGCGGCGACCCTAGAGGGGTCGAGTCCCGCGCTCATGGTGTCGACGAACTGCACCGTATAGGCGTCATAGGCGGTAAGGCCCGCCGGGACCGTGGCAGAGAGGCGCCAGTACAGGTCGTCGGCGACCGTGGCGTCGGCGGCCTTCTGCCAGGCGGCGGTGCTGTCCTCCAGCACGTGCTTGGACACCTTGGGGGTCGCAGCCTTGGGCTTGACGGTGACGGCGCCGCCGCCCACCAGCGCCATGATCGGCGCGGTGCCGGCTTCGTTCTGGGAAATGGCGTCGTCGTCGGCGACGATGAGCCAGTAGCCACAGGGCAGCTCGGCCGTCGTGCCCGCGTTAAGGGTCGCAGGCCTGGCGCCAGAGCTCTGGAGGGAACGAGCGAGCTGTGCGCTCAGCGCGCTCGTAAGGTGGGAATCGGTGTTGAGCCACTCGGCAGCTTCCTGCGCGGTGGTCTGGGAATTGGGCATGCCGGCGCTGTGCAGCACAGGCAGCGCGGCGTCGCGCACGGCGTCGCTTGCCCAGGCGAGGTCGGTGGCGATCTTGGCGTCGCTGTCGCCGTCGACGACGTTGGCGCTAAAGATCTGGTAGGCGTCGTAGCTGCTCGCCACGGTGCCGCTCACCGTGATGGAGCCGGTCGAGGTCGGCGCGGCCTGCGCGGAAGCGGGGAACACAACCGCGCAGGTGCCGATCAGGAGGGCAAGCAGCGCAAACAAGATCGGGAAGGAGCAAACTTTCTTATTCACGACGCTCACCTCCCTTCGCATTCGCCTTGCGACGAATGTGCATCCAGGCCGCAGCAGCGCAAAGCACCGCCGCGCCGGCAAGGTACGTCAGAGTGACGCCCGACATACCAGAAAGGGGTAAAGAGGTTGAGTAGGTGTTGGTGAAGGTGGGAAGGCTTTGGCCAGCGTTGGCGTCCTCGCCGTACTGTTTCTTTTCCCGCTTATCCTCAGGAATTCCTTTGCCTTCGGCATCAACGATCTGGGTGTAGGTCACATTGGTTGTGATTCCAGCATCGTCATCCTTTGCGACAACCGTAAGCTCATAGACCGACTGATCAAACTCGTAATGCGGATAGGTCGATCTTTCGTTCTTCTCGCGCACGTAGTACTTGAAGGTCTTGGAAGGGCCGCCCGTGGAGTCGCCCGAGTCGGGATTATTCCTGATATCAGAGAGCGAGTACGTGAGCTCAACCTTTTTATTTTTATCAGTGACGTCCTTGAACGAAAGCGTCTGCCCCTTATCATTACCAGAAGTCACGGCACTACCGATGATGTATTCAAATTTGCTGTCTTTCGCAAGCTGAAGTGTAAACTCCTTCATCTCGCCACCCTCAACGACCTTAGTCGCCTTAGGAGTCCAGGAAACACTAGGGGTGTACTTGTTGGTGAATGTACTTCCCCTACCGGAGTCGGCAATCGAATAATAGCCATCATCATCTAGTCGCACATGGTCCTGAGAGTTAGCCGAACCCCCAGGATTCTTAGTCACGGACACATCATCAATCGTGTAGTTATAGACATTAAGATCTTTAGTCGAATTCGAATCATTCTTTATCGGAACAGACATAAGTAGAGTCTTGTTGTATTCGACTGTCACGTTAATCTCGTATACAGCATGATCGTAATCAACACCAGGAATATTGCCCGCATCTTCGACCAAGTAGTATGAGTATCTAATTTTGCCAGTATCACTCGCTAAGGGCTGCTTGCTAAGTTCATTGCTAAGGTCATTGCTAAGGTCAAAGGTGATGTTGCCGTCAGCGTTATTCGGGGCAGATTTAACCTGCTTGCAGTCACCACTGTTGAATGTTTCGCCATCCCAAGAGGGCGTCGACGCGCCATCCGAATCCTTACGGTAGACGGAGAAGGAGAAGGGGAACTGGTTTGTGTCGAGCGTCATGCTTTCCTTGGTCTGCTGATTTTTCAGCGCCTTGGTCGCCTTCAGCTTAAGGCTCGGATAGACGTACGCATCCGCAGGCACGCCTAGGTACAAGTCGCCATTCGACATGATGCCGCCACCATGGTCCCAGGAATAGTTGCCCGTGATGAAAGTTGTCGCTTCATTCTGCGCTTGATTCCGCGCATTAATCGCCGCCTCATCCTTGGCCATAACACCCGACATAACACCCGAGGTCAGGCCGATGCTATTTTTTACCCCAACAGCACCGTTGGCAGGGATGTTGATAGCTTTTTCAAGTTCGATGCTTCCCGAGTACCGGGCGTCTCCACCACCAAGCATCTCACCAGTCACAACTGCAATCGGATTCTTGTTTTCCTTATGCGCTGCGAGGAAGAAATCGGCATGACCATTGTCACGAAAAACTTTTTCCAAATAGGCGGCTTTGTCTCGATCCTTACCTTCGCCGCCGGCAGAAAGATGGGGCGCTTTTTCATTGCCGGAATTGCTCGCTTTGTCGTAAGCAGGATTAGGATGATTATCGCTAGGATGCTCATCACCGGCAGACTTATTGCCGAAGATTGCCGTGCCTTCAGTGTTCGTTACCAAGGTCTTACCCGATGGGCAGACCGCAACGCCGCCACCATAGCCGCCGGCGGTATTGCTGCTTATATAGGATCTATAGACAAATAGCCTACCCGCTTTAGATGCGTCCTCATTACAGCCCTGAACGAAAACGCCGCCTCCGCCCCAGTCAAAGCGAGACATGCAGGAGTTATTAGTGATATAGACTGGACTACTAGAATTTGCCGGAACTTTTATTTCCGCGTCAACCATCTGGCCCACTCGGATGCCGGCACCTTCAGATCGGTAGCTCACGTTAGAGGCAATAATTCCTCCCGTAATGTTGAGCCATGCCGTATCCTTGCGAGAACCGCTTCGCCCTTGATCGGTAACGTAAACGCCGCCACCGGCTTCTACAGAATAATTGCCAGTAATCTGGCCACCGGAAATGATGACATGGGCGCCTTCTTTGGCAGCAAGCCCAGCGCCGCCATGACAACCCCAGCCATCATTACCGCAGAATTTAGCATAGCGATTGTTCGTAATGTAACCGCCGGAAACAGTAACGCTGCTGCCATATTCGGCCATGATGCCGCCACCAAATCCGTCAATGTTATTAAGCGTGCTGTTACCGGAGATTACGCCACCGGTCACTGTGACTGCAGACCCATTGGCATATATACCGCCGCCACTAGGAGCGCGGTTGCCGGCAATTACGCCGTTATAAATGTTAAGAGTCGAATGGTCGACAGATATTCCTGCGCCGGCACCATTCCACCGACAATAACCTCCACAAACGTAACCACCGTTCATATTGACGGTCGACTCATTCTCCGCGTACACCAGGTTTCGGACATGGCAGTCTTTCTCTTGTGTGAGCACGCCGTTCTCAAGACTGAAATGACCACCATTGATGTTGATGAGCTTCAGGTTTTCATTGCCACTGCATGCCACGATGGCGCCTTTAATATCGACGCTATGTTCGTAAAGCGTCTCGGTTGTCTTGGTTGTGTCTGTTGCACTCGGGGACGATTGGGTAACATAGTAGGTAAGGTTAGACGGAATGCCATTGTCGTAAGACAACACTGCTTCTTTACCATAATTGTGGGGATTTAAATCCTGACCCTGATCATCTAGCTGCTTGCCGCTGTCGACACTTTCACTCGGTTTATTAGGATCAGTATCCTTAATTGTAAGTGTCGCGCCACCGGTGATATTGAACAAAGACTGACCTTGACTCGTATGCTTAATCTTATGGCCGTTTAGATCCAGCGTGATATTGCTGCCGTCCTTGTTGAGCGTGATCGTCTCGCTGGTCTCAATATCATTCATAAGCTTGAAGCTAGCCGCACCACTTGCATTCTCCAGGCTTTTCAACCCGTCAGCTGTTTGTATTTCAGTGGATGCCGTTTTAGTCTGCCCACCTTCCGCAGCCAGCATTACGGCGTTGCCATCCGACAACTCGCCATCTTCGGCCTGCAGCTTACCTTCAGGCTGACCCTGCTCAACACCATTTGAAGGGTCGGCTTCGCCACCCTCTGCGTCGTCACTATTCAGCTTTTCGGTATCCCCGTTGTTGGTGTTATCTACATCAGTAGACTCACTTGAGGAACCCCCCCCCATCACAGTTTCCTCGGCAGGAACCGTCTGGGCATCGTTGGCAATGGCCTGCGAGATCGGAGGCATGACGAGCGACAGTACCAGGCTCAACACGGAGGCTCCGCACAAAACGCCTGCCAGTACACGGCGCGTCGCTTTATTACTCTGATTAGATTTGTCTGAATTCGCTTTCATCGATGTCTCCTCCCCAAGAGACCGCGATCTTGCTCTTTCACTATCAAACGTATCTGCGCAACCTGAAATTGCGCACGCTTAGTAATGAATATTGTAACGATTGTTTGAACATCTGGGCAAATAAACCGATAGTTTTGTAGCGAATTCTCAATTCTCTTGACAATTGCTCAGATTTATCTTCGTTTATTCGCTATCTATTTTTTGTTTCTACTGGTAATTTAGTTGCCCATCATTTTTTAATGGCATTAGATTTATTTGCACAACATTTTGCTCAAGAGTAAACATCCTGTAAACAGTCGAAAATTGACCATGAGCTGTAGGTCATTTACCGGGAGAAATACCCTACCAAACTGATGAGAATATCTTTAACTCATCGGTGGTTAGAAGCGTAATGTTCAGACAACGTTATTTTGATTCTCGCGCAGATTTTAGGCATCAACTCGCCCAAATCGCCTGAGGCCACCGCAAAGGTGCCTGTTCCCCTTGTGGTGGCTCTCCCCCGGCGCTACAGCAGATGCTCCTCGATAAAGATCGCGATACCGTCTTCGTCGTTACTCGCGGTTACAAAGTCGGCGGCGGCACGGGTGGCGTCGCTGCCGTTTGCCATGGCCACGCCCACGCCGGCGTCGGCCACCATGCAGGTGTCGTTATCGGCATCGCCAAACACGCAGATGTTCTGGAGCTCCATGTCATTGAGCTCCGCCACGCGCACAAGGCCGCGCGTCTTGGACACGCGCGGGTCCATGAACTCGTAGAGGCGCTGCGTGGTTTGCAGGGCGGCTGCCTTAACGGTGTCGTCGACGAACGTCGATGCTCGCTCGATGACCTGCGGCATCACCTCGGGCGCCATGGTAAACATCACCTTGGGCTGCGGTTCGCGCAAGAACTCGGCAAAATCGACCACCATATAGGGCACACCGTCGACCTGCGACAGGTGCTCCACGCACGCGTTGGTCTCGGGAACGTAGAACACGCCGTCTCGGGGGCAAACGGGCGTTGCCGGAAGGTCCGCCATGTGTTTGCAGATGCGCGCGATGGTTTCGCCCGGCAGCGGGTAGCTCAGCTCGTTGATGCCGTGCGCGCGGTCGATGACCTCGGCGCCGCCACAGCCCACCATCACGTCTACCAGACCGTCGATGCCCCAAAGCTCATACATGGCCTCGGTCGCGTGGGCGTCGCGCCCGGTGCACAGGCCAAAGAGCACGCCACGCTCGCGCAGAGCGCGGATCGCCGCCGCAGTGCGCGGGGACACCGTGTGCTCGCTCGTGAGCAGCGTGCCGTCGATATCGCAGAACACGGCTTTGATGTTGCTGAATGTGGCGTCCATGGGGGCCTTTCTGGGTAGTGTGGCGATGTTGGATGCAATCGGAAATGGAGTACATGGTATACCAAGGCACGAGCACGGCTCGCCAAAGCAAAAACCACCACAAAGGTGCCTGTCCCCTTTGTGGTGGAAATGACGTTTGCCCAGATAAAACCTGCCAAAATAAACCTGTCCCTTTTTGGCAGGTTAGCGATCCAAATGCCTACGTCCAAACAGCAGCAGCGCCGCGGGGACCGCCGTTACGACTATGCCCGCTCCTACGAGCGTCTGCTGCACGCCAAATGTCGCCGCCAGCCACGGGGCAATCGCCAGCGGAGCCACGCCGGCGAACATGTTTCCAAAGCCCATGACCGAGTTGACGCGGCCGAGCTGCTCGAGCGGGGCCGTCGTTTGCACAATGGTGTTGTGGAGCGGGTTGACGACGCCCCAGGCCACGCCCAGGGCGATCTGGCCGATAAGGGCCACTCCCACGTACGGCGTGCCCACGTAGAGCAGGCTTCCCAGGCCTACGGTCATAAGCGCCACGAGCAACGTTTTAAGGCTGACGAAGCGCAGCGGCATGCGAAGCGCGACCACGGCGCCCAGCACCGCGCCCACGCCGCAGGCCGACGAAAGCCAGCCCATCCATTCGACGCCGACGTGCAGGACGTCGCGATAGAAGAACGACTCCAGCGGATCGAAGGCGCCGTAGCCAAAGTTCGAAAGGAAGATGATGCAGAAGAGCAGGGCGAGGACGCTGTTGGTGAAGACCGTCTTGATGCTGGTCGCGAAGGTGGCGCGGGCGGGCGTGTTGGGGCTGGAGCTTTGGCCCGCGCGCCCGGCGATGCGGCCTTCCCTCGGCTTAAACCCCCAGCCGGCGATAAGCGCCAGCACGGTAAAGAGCATCATGAGCACGAACACCGCGCGCGACGATGCAGCCGCCGCGGCAAAGCCGCCCAGCGTGGGGCCAACGATGATGCTCACGTTGGAGAACATGGTGATGGTGGAGTTGATGTCTTTGAGCTCGACAGGGTCGTCGGTGAGATAGGCCGGATAGGACGTGGCGATGGGCTGGGCGAATCCCATTACAAAGCCCAAGAGTACCGCGCCGGCAAGGACCGTCTCGGTCGCGTCGCCAAAGGCGATGATCGCCGCGCCCGTTGCCAGTGTGCCGACGATGCTCAGCCAGAAATGGCGGCGCGGACCCCAGGCGTCGAGCGCCGCGCCACCCGCAAAGGACCCCAGGATCACGAAGACGTTCATAAACATGACGGCCAGCGACGTCGCGACGACCGAAGCGCCGTCCGCATAGGTGAGCGTTCCGATAACGCCGATAAAGTAGCTGGTCTGGAAGCCGGTGTAGATGAGAAATCGCATTGCCACCAGGCGCTTGGCCCGCGCGGACAGCGATGGTTGGGATTTAGGAAATGGAGATGTAGACATGTGGGCTCCTTGTTGCATACGAATACGGGCCGCAGGCATTGACCGCCGACCATCGACTCAATCTTTCTGTGTGTAACGTTAAGGACGCATCGGGCCCCTTCTCTCCGTCTTCGCCCGGATGAACTACTTGGTAGATTTTAAGGCATGTCCCAAAAATCTACCAAAGCAAAGGCCACCACAAAGGTGCCTGCCTGTGGTGGCCCAATGATATGGCAGCGTAGCGAGCCGGTTCCAAGTGCCCCAGGTCGCCCCGAAAGAGGAGCGACGCGTACTTTGGTACGCGAGCGACGGCTTGAGGGGCGAGATGGGGTGCTTGGGGCCGGCGCAGCGTCAAGCCTGAAGGTGGTCTTGGATCAGGTCGCAGATGGCTCGGGCGTCGTTGATGTTGATGGCTCGGGTCGCGAAGCCGGCGTCGAAGGCCTGGCGCGCCAGGGCCTCGTTGCAGGCTAAGGCCAGCGTGCGGCCGTCGACCAGATCGAGCGAGCTCTTACCGCGAAGACGGTCGACACCGGAGCGCGCAACCACGATATTGTCGAAGCCCTCGGTCTTGTAGCCCTCGATGATTACCACGTCGACATCGCTGTAGCGCGACAGCAGCTCGCGCGCGGGCATCTCGTCCTCCTCGCGCGTGTCGGCGTACTCCGCCCAGCGCGTGGCGCAAATGAGACCCACGTGCTTGGATCCCGCCTGGTGATGGCGCCAGGTATCCTTGGCGGGCACGTCGATATCAAAGCCGTGATGTCCATGATGCTTGAGCGAGCCCACGCGCAGGCCACGGCGGGTAAGCTCAGCAATGACCTTCTCGACAAGTGTGGTCTTGCCCGAGTTCTGGTAACCGATAAACGCGATTGCTGGGGCGGCCGGAGTGGGAGCTGCGGGCACGGCCGGGGCGGATGCGCTCGCGGGCACGGTGCCATCAGTAGCGGCGGCCTCGGCAGCAGCAGCTTGACGTTCCGCGCGATCCCACACGCCCGAGCGTCCGCCCTCCTTGTGCAGCAGGCGCACATCGACGATCTCCATACCACGATCAACGGCCTTGCACATGTCGTAGATGGTCAGGCATGCGGCACTCGCACCGGTCAGTGCCTCCATCTCAATGCCGGTCTTGCCCGTCACACCGGCCGTGACCAGCACATGGAAGCCGACCTGTCCGTCCGGACGCGCCGGCGCCCAGCCCTCGGGCGCGTCCTCGGCCGGCATTCCTGCCGCAGCGATGGGCGCAATGTCGCACTTGCTCTTGGTAATGAGCAATGGATGGCACATGGGGATGATGTCGCTCGTGCGTTTGATGGCCATAATGCCCGCCACGCGTGCGCAGGCAAGCGCGTCGCCCTTTCTGGCGCGGTCCTGCAGCACCATGGCTTGCGTCTCGGGATGCATGAGGATGGTGCCCTCGGCGATGGCGATGCGGTGCGTCTCGGCCTTGTCAGACACGTCGACCATGCGCACCTCGCCCTTGGCGTCCACGTGCGTCAGCTCGTCGCGGCGTGCGTCGCGGGTGGAGTCGGTGTCGTTGTCGCTCACGGACGGCTGCACGGCCGCGGACGCGGCGTCTTTGTTGGCAGACGTGGCTTTGTGGGCAGACATCGCGGCCCTGCGAGCGGCCTTGGTGGCATCGGCGTACCTGCTCTTGGCCATATGATCATCCTCCGATTTGGGACATAAATCGTTGCGTGCCCTCAATTATCGCGTGTTCCTGCGGTTTGTGGGCCACGGCATCGCGCCAAATCGAAAGCACCTGCATATCATCACCACGGCGTAGCGCCTCGCGCACCGAATACTCGGCATCGCTGAACAGGCACGGACGCACGTTGCCATCAGCCGTCAGGCGCAGACGGTTGCAATTCGCACAAAAATGGTTGGACATGGCGCTGATAAAGCCGACCGTTCCCGCCGCGCCCGGAAAGTGCCAGTAGCGCGCGGGGCCCGCGCCGGCAGGAGCGTCGTTGATGTCGAGCGGCTCAAGCTCGCCCAGTCCCGCCGCGGTGGCCCCGGCATTGATGCGCGCCCGCAGCTCGTCGCTCGGCACGGTATCGCTCGCGTCCCACAGCTCGGGATTGAGCGCGGGCGCATGCGGATCCACGGCGCAATGCGAGCTCGTGTGCTCGTCTCCGATGGGCATATATTCGATAAAGCGCAGATGGATGGGGCGGTCGAGCGTGAGCCGCGCGAGGGCCGCCACATCCTGGTTGAGCCGACGCACTACAACGCAGTTGACCTTAACGGGCTCAAAGCCCCAAGCCAGCGCCGCGTCGATGCCAGCCATGGTCTGCTCGAGTCGACCTAGACGCGTGATCTTTCCAAACAGCAAGGGGTCGAGCGTATCGAGGGAGATGTTGACGCGGTTAAGCCCGGCATCTTTAAGCTGCGGCGCCAGCTTGGGCAGCAGGGCACCGTTGGTGGTGAGCGAGATATCCTCGACCTGCGGGATCGCACGAATGTCACGAATGAGCGGAATAATGCGGCGGCTGACCAGCGGCTCGCCACCCGTCAGGCGCACGCGGTGAATGCCCTCCCCCGCCACCAGACGCACAAAGCGGGCGATTTCCTCGGCACTGAGCAGCTCGTCATGCGCGCGCGGCGCCACGCCGTCGGCAGGCATGCAGTAAATGCAGCGGAAATTGCACTTGTCAGTAACGGCAATGCGCAGGTAGTTGATATCGCGGCCAAAACCGTCATGTTGCACGCGCTCGTCCACGCGGCCCTCCCCTCACGCGGTGTTTTATTCTTCGGAAAACATAATACCCCACGGGAAAATCATGCCGACACCCGTACGACAGGACAGTCGCTTCGAGCAAAACGGACTTTCCAAGCCCATCCTCAGCACACAAACCATCACAGCATTCGATGCTTTTCCCGATTTTGGCGAAAAACGTCGAATGTTGTGATGGTTTGCCTGCCCGCAGCACCCCGTAGAAGGACCAAAGCGCCCCTAAAGGCCGCCGTCCCAGTGCCGAATCACGAATTCTCGCAGGTCGTTTTGACGTTTCTGGAACGCTTCGCTTCGGTCGCACTTAAGGCCCATAGCGAGTGCGATGGCGTTCATCGCCCGATGCAATTGCAGCTGGTGGGCAAACTGAGTCCCGGTGAGGACGATCATCCTAAAGCCCAGCGCGCTCAGCACGGTCATACGCTCCGCATCCGACGCGCTGCGCTGTTTATCAAGATGGTCCGAGCCGTTGTATTCAATCCCCGTACCACTCGCTGGCGCATATACGTCGATCTCGAAATACCCGGCCTTTGCGAGATACTTGAACTCGTTGGGAACATCGACCCGATGGTTGAGCTCGATCTTGGTGTATCCCAGCCCGCCCTGGGAACGTTTCGCTACGACCATGATTGCGGTGGCCGTCTCCATGGGCGACCGCGCGCCATCGTGCACGCGTTTGAGCACAGCGGCCGCGCGTATAGCCCCCTGACGAGATCGGTTCTCATTGCAATAGGCAATCAAGTCGGCAACGGTATACCTCTTCCCCATCTCGATATAATCGCCTGTCGACAGATGATTCAAATGGTATCGGGCGCAGATTTCGTAGCCATATTCCAGCTGTTCGGGCTCGCTCATCCACGAACCCGCTTGGACAAAGCACATGGCCTCATCAACCACCAGAAGGCCCTCTGCCACCTCGATAAGATGGCCTGGAGGTACCGGCGCTCCAAACACGTGGCACCTAAATCCAGCCGGCGTCGAGCGCTCAAAATCGAAGTTGACGAGCGTGTCGATATGATCGAGCTCTTCTCGTGGAATACCGATCGAGACCAGATAGTCGGTAACGATCCCAACTGCCGTTGAAGCCCTCAGCCCCTTGGCATCGAGTCCCAATTTGGGCAGGCTCGCGGTCAGCTCCGCCTCGTTGGCAAGCGAGTCCTCATCGTATAGGCTGCTTGCTCGCGAGAGCGGCTCGGACGGGCGCGCCACGTTGTGGTACAGCCAGGCAGTCTTATGGGACAGGACGATCGGCAGGTCCATGAGCCCTCCAATGGAGTCGGATAACCAACCTTATTCCCCTGCCCACGGGTCCGCACACCTTCGTGCGCAAGAAAGCGATTCCACCCGGTCAAGTGGCAGAAAAACCATCACAACATCCGATGCTTTTCCCGATTTTGGCAAAAAACGTCGAATGTTGTGATGGTTTGAGGTGAGGGGCACGGAGGGATCAAAGCATCGTGCTCGAACGGGTTAATCCAGCTCTTTTAAGCCATGCGCCAGCTGCCAGTACTCGCCGTGCTGGGCGAGCAGCTCTTCGTGCGTGCCGCGCTCGATGATGCGGCCGTGTTCGAGGACCATGATGGCGTCGGCGTCGCGGACGGTGGACAGGCGGTGCGCGATCATAAACGTGGTGCGTCCGCGCATGATGCGGTCCATGCCGCGCTCGATGAGCTTTTCGGTGCGCGTGTCGATGGAGCTTGTCGCCTCGTCCAGGATGAGCACCGGCGGATCGGCCACGGCCACGCGCGCGATAGCGAGCAGCTGCCGCTGGCCCTGTGACAGGTTGGCACCATCGGCCGTAACCGGCGTGTCGTAGCCTTGTGGCAAGCGGCGGATAAACGAGTCGGCGCAGGCGGCCTCGGCGGCAGCGCGCACTTCCTCGTCGGTCGCGTCGAGCTTGCCAAAGCGGATATTCTGCGCAATGGTGCCGCTAAACAGGTGCGTATCCTGCAGCACAATGCCGAGCGACCCGCGCAGGCTGGCCTTGGCGATGTGCTTGACGTCGATGCCGTCGTACGTGATCTCGCCGTCATCGACCTCGTAGAAGCGGTTGATGAGGTTGGTGATGGTCGTCTTTCCGGCGCCCGTCGAACCCACAAAAGCGATCTTTTGTCCCGGCTTGGCAAACAGGTTGAGGTCCGTGAGCACGCGCGTGCCCGGCACGTAGGAAAAGTCCACGGCATGGAAGCGCACGTCGCCGGCAAGCGGGACCAAGCCGCACGTGAGCTCGGTACCGTCGGCAGCCACCGCGCGGCCCGACTCATCAACAGCGGCCACGTCGTGCAGGTGCCCATATGTGCCCACGCCCTGGCCCTCGGGAATCTTCCACGCCCACGCGGCGTCGCCCGTCTGCACCAGCTCCACGCAGCCCTCGTCCACCTCGAGCTTAAGGTCCATGGCGGCAAACAGGCGCTCGGCACCGGCCAGCGCGTTGAGCAAAAAGTTGCCCAGCTGCGTAAACTGGTTGATGGGCATGGCGGCCTGACGCACAAAGACCAGGTAACTTGCGAGCGCACCTACATCGGCCAGACCGTTGATGCAGAGCATGCCGCCTGCCACCGCAACGATGGCGTAGTTGGCATAGCCGATCACCACGGTCATGGGAACCATCGAGTTGGCGTAGGCCTGCGCGGCACCACCGGTGCGGCGCAGCTCTTGGTTGCGTGCGTCAAAACCAGCCACGTTGGCCTGTTCGTGACTAAAGACCTTGATGACCTTTTGGCCCGAGACCATCTCTTCGATATATCCGTCCAAATCGCCCAGCGACGCCTGTTGGGCGGCAAAAAAGCGCTTGGAACGCATGCCCGAGTAGCGCGCGTACAGCACAATGGCCACATCGCACACGAGCGTGATAATCGTGAGCTGCCAGTTGAGGATGATGAGCATGGCCGTGGTGCCGACCACCTGGATGCTCGCCTGAATCACGTTGGCAAAGCTGTTGTTGAGCGCCTCGGAGACGGTGTCGACGTCGTTGGTAAAGAAACTCATGATGTCGCCTGAGCGCGTGCTGTCGAAGTAACTGAGCGGCAGCGTCTGGATGTGCGCAAACAGGTCGCGGCGGATATCGGAGACCACGCGCTGGGCCGCGCGCACCATAATCTGCGAGTAGCCCAGAGCCGAGAGCACGCCCGCGGCGTAGATGGCAGCGGTAAAGATAACCTGCTTAGCGAGCAGTTCCTCGCCGCCCGTTGCCAAACCGTTGACGATGGGGCGCACCATGTAGGTACCGGCAAGGCTTGCGATGGCCGCAACAGAGGCAAGCACACCCACTGCGAGCAGCGAGAACTTGGCGTGGCCCATGTAGGAGAGCAGGCGGCGGAGCGTCTGCGCCAGATTGGCGGGACGGGCCTGAGCGGATGTCTTAGGCATGGCGCTCACCCCCTTCCGTGGCTTGAATTGATTCGTTGGGGCCGGCGGAAGACGGGGCATTTGCGCCGTCCACGACGCCCGCATCCCCCGCAAACTCCATCTGCGAGGCGTAAATCTCCTGGTAGATGCTATCGCCCGCCAGCAGCTCCTCATGCGTTCCCACGCCGTGGACACGGCCGTCGTCCAACACAATAATGCGGTCGGCATCCATGACGCTCGCAATGCGCTGCGCAATGACAATCACCGTCGTATTGGGAATCTGAGCGATATGCTCACGAATCTTGGCGTCGGTCGCCATATCGACCGCGCTGGTCGAATCGTCAAAGATGAGCACACGCGGATGTTTGAGCAACGTACGCGCGATGCACAGACGCTGCTTCTGCCCGCCCGAGACGCCGGCACCGCCCTGGCCCAGATAGCCGTCGAGTCCGCCGATGCGATCCAGGAACTCGTCCACGCATGCCGCCCGGCAGGCGCGCAGCAGCTCCTCGTCGGTGGCATCGGGCGCTCCCCACTGCAGGTTCTCGCGCACGGTGCCCGTGAACAGCACATTCCTTTGCAGCACAATGCCCACCGCGTCGCGCAAGGTAGCCAGGTCGTAGTCACGCACGTCGTGTCCGCCCACAAGCACGGCGCCCTCAGTGGCGTCGTACAGGCGCGCAATCAGCTGCACAAGCGAGCTCTTGCCCGAGCCCGTGCCGCCAAGGATGCCCACCGTCGAGCCGCTCTCGATGCGAAGGTCGATATGCTCGAGCACATCCTCGGCAGCATCCGCGCGGTACTTAAACGACACATCGCGAAACTCGATGCTTCCGTCGGCCACCTCGTGCACAGCAGCGGCAGCGTCGGGCGCTTGGATAAGCGAACGCTCGTCGAGCACCCGCGAGATGCGTTCCACGCTGGCAAGTGCGCGGGTGAGCAGCAAAAACACGTTGGAGACCATCATGAGCGAGTTCATGATCAGCAGCACGTAGCTCATAAAGCCCGTGAGCGAGCCCACGCCGAGCTCGCCGGCAAGGATCATGCGCCCGCCGATCCACAGAATGGAAAGCGCCGCCACGTACATCGACAGCTGAAACACCGGCAGGTTGAGCACGGCGTTGCCGAAGGTCTTCGTCGCCGTGTGCGCAAGCTCGGTGTTGACGGCATCGAACTTGGCCTCCTCGTGCGCGGCGCGCACATACGCCTTGACGGCGCGCACGGCGGTGAGGTCCTCCTGCACCACGCCGTTGAGGTGATCCATCGAAGTCTGCAGCTGGCGGTAGAGCGGGCTGACGCGGTAGGTAATAACGCCCAGTACGATCGCCAGCACCGGCAGGATGATCGCGAATACCGTAGCAAGCGGACGCGACAGCACCAACGCATAGACCAAGCCAACGATAAGCGTCACGGGACCGCGCACCATGGGGCGAAAGCCGTTGCCGATGGCGTTTTGAATAACAGTGATATCGGTGGTCATGCGCGTGACGAGCGAGCTGGCGTCGTAGTTGTCCAGATTGCCAAAAGCGAGCGTCTGGATCTTGCGGTACTCGGCCTCGCGTAGGTTAGCGCCCAGCCCCGAGGCAACGCGGGCGGACGTGCGCGCATAGCCTAAGCCAAGTACCAGCGAACATGCGGCGCATACCAACATATACGTGCCCTGCAACAGCATGTAGTTGATGTCGCCCGCGGGCACGCCCACATCGATGATATTTGCCATGATGACCGGAATAAACAGCTCGAGCGCCGTCTCGGCAGTCACAAAGAGCACGCCGAGTATGGCATCGCGGCGGTATGCCCCCAGGTAGGAAAACAGAATCTTGAGATTGCGCACGCAGGTTCATCCCCCATCAAACGTTGTTCGCAAACCCACGTATTATGGCGCGCCATGCGGCGGTGTCAAGTGTTCCGAAATCGATTTCTGCAAGGCTAGTGCAGGCACCAAGCTCGCAGGACGCATGTCCGTATTCAATTGGAAATGAACGCGTGCGTGACTTTTTCGCCCCGCCGCCAATACAAACCTTGACTCTACAATCGTTGTAGGGTTTTCACTACACTGGTACGTAAACGACCCAAGCCAGAAAGCCCCGCCCATGGAACATGACCTCACACGCGGCAATGTCCTCAAGACCATCGCGGTCTTTGCCCTGCCTTATATGCTCTCGTACTTTTTGCAGATGCTCTACGGCATGGCCGACCTGTACATGATGGGGCAGTTTAGCGGCGCCGCCGGCATCACCGCCGTGGGCAACGGCGCGCAGACGCTCTATATCATTACCGTGACGCTCGTGGGTCTGGCCATGGGAACGACGGTCATCGTCGGCCACGCCGTGGGCTCGCGCCGGTTTGACCGCGCCGAGACCGCCATCGGCAACACCATCACGCTCTTTATGGGTGTCTCGGTGGTGCTGGCCGCTGTCCTGCTTGCACTGTGTCCGCAGATTGTGGCACTCATTGGCACGCCGGCCGAGGCGGTCGAAGGCACTGCCGCCTACCTGCGTATCTGCTTTATCGGCATTCCCTTTATCGCCGCGTACAACATTCTTTCGGCCATCTTTCGCGGGCTGGGCGATTCGCGCTCGCCCATGTACGTGATCGGCGTGGCGTGCATCATCAACATCGCGCTCGATTTTCTGTTTATCGGTCACATGGGGCTCGGCCCCGTGGGCGCAGCGCTCGGCACGGTGACCGCGCAGACGGCCAGCGTTGCCCTCGCGCTCGTGTGGCTCAAGAGCCGTCGCACAAACATCCACGTTAAGCGCAGCGACCTGCGCCCCCAGCCCGAGGTGCTCGGCAGCATTCTTAAAATCGGCGTGCCCGTGGCTGTGCAGGACGGCTGCATCCAGGTGGCGTTTATGTTTATCACCGTCATCGCCAACCATCGCGGCCTGGTCGACGCCGCCGCCGTGGGCCTGGTCGAAAAGATGATCAGCTTTTTGTTCATTGTGCCGAGCTCCATGGGCGCCACCGTCAGCGCGCTCACGGCGCAAAACGCCGGCGCGGGAAAGGGCAACCGTGCGCGTCAGGTGCTCAAGGACGCCATGACCATCTCGGTGGTGTACGGCTGCCTGATCACGGTGCTGATGTGGCTGGTGGCGCCGGCGTTTATTGGCTTTTTTGCCAAGGACGCCGCGGTGGTCGCCGCCGGTACCGGCTATATGCGCAGCTACATTTTCGACGCGATTTTTGCCGGCATCCACATTTGCTTTAGCGGCTTTTTCGCTGCGTATGGCAAGAGCTACATCGGCTTTGCGCACAACGTGCTGGCCGTGGCGCTCATTCGCGTGCCGGGCGCGTGGCTGCTGTCGAACGCCTATTCCGAAACGTTGTTTCCCATGGGCATCGCCTCGCCGTGCGGGTCCATTCTGTCGGCAGTCATCTGTGTTGTCGCGTTTACCGTGCTCAACCGACGCGGGGCTTTTGACAAGTTGGCAGCGTAGAGGATCGTTTGCGTCGTACGACCTCGGCGCCCCTTCCCCGTCCATTGAAAGGAGCGGCGCCATGACCGACTCGCCAACTGAACATACCGAGGGTCTGCTCCGCATTGGCGAGGTGGCGCGCTTGTTTAACCTAAGCGTGGGCACGTTGCGCCATTACGAGCAGATGGGCTTGCTGGACCCGGCACACATCGATCCGGCGAGTGGGTACCGCTACTACGGATCGCGGCAGCTCTCCACTCTCAACACCATCAGCCACCTGCGTGTTCTCGACTTGCCGCTCGCGCTAATCCGTGAGTTTGTGACCACGCGCGACGTGAACCTTATGCAGCGGCAGCTGGCTCAGCAGCAGGAGCTCATCGAGCGCAAGCGCCGCGAGCTGGAGCGCGTGTCGCGCAAGATCGACAACCGGCTTGCCCTGCTTCACAATGCCCTGAACACCGAGCTCGATACCATTTGCGCAATCGATGCGCCCGAGCTTCGCTGCGCCGTATTGCGCGAACGCGTCAAGCCTACCGACGCCTATGCGCTGGAGTGGCAGATTCGTCAGCTGCAGAAGGGCCAGCACGAGACCTTTGTCTTTCTGGGCAACTTGGGCGTTGGGATTAGCGCCGAGCGCCTCGCCGCCGGCGACTTTGATGGCTACGACGAGGTCTTTTTGCTGCTCGATGACACCGATGATTACGTGGGCGACCTCGAGACGCGACCCGCCGCGCGCCGCCTGACCATTAGCTTTCGCGGCACGCACGGGCAAGCAACCCCACGCTATGAGCAGCTGCTCAGCTATATGCGCGAGCGCAACCTGACACCCGCCGGTCCCTCGCGCGAGATCGCCCTGATCGACGACATCATCAGCGACGACCCGGGGGCGTATGTGACGAGGATCGCGATACCGGTCCGCTAATCACTACCATTTATCGAGCAATTCCATCCATTTACCTTAATCCGAATTAGATTGTATTATGTAGCAAATAAAATGACAGCATATTGCCCCCCATAGGCAGGAGACATTATGCCCAGAGTTCAATCACGTCGCTCGTTTCTTCTCGGCCTAGCCTCGATCATCGGCTTATCCGCGTCACGCCCAACAAGAGTATTCGCTGCCGACTCAAACTCATCCGTCGCTTTTACATCAGACCTAGCACAAGACTACGCGCTTTCCCTGTTGCCCATCGTCGACGGATCCGCGAACTTAGAGATCGAGCAAATCGTTCCCGTATGCCAACAAATCGGCCTTATCTGTGGCTATGAAATCAGTGTCACAAGGGAAGGAAGCCCTTACGGTTATTTAATACTTGACGCATCATATCCTGGGCTTCTGAAGGAGATAACCCTCGGCGATACCATTCTCCCGATTTCAGCTTCTCTATCAAACGCCATTTCAACTTATTCCGGCCAACAGGCCACAAACCCAACCGTACTAATTTCGTACAACGATATTGAATATGGAACTTTGGTGCCAGGAACTAGAGACTGTGTAACCAACTATAACAATATACGGTCTGTCCCAATTGTCACCGAAAAGGGTATAGCACCTCAAAGCAATAACCCAACTTCATGGGATGCAGTCATTATCAATGAAGATGACTTGATGTTGCATTTCCAAATAGACGATTTAAACGGAATACCGTTCCGAGGAGTCTCGGAATCATTAGTTGAAGCCCGCACTAATAAGTATGCATGCGTCGTTTCTGCCTTGTACGCTGTATCAATGCATTACGGTCTCACCAGTTCAAACGCTAATCAATTTAATCCCGATTATTATAAAGAAATATGGAACGTCACTGGCACAACAACGTATAAGACCAATGATCAGGGCGTCGAGTACGGAAGCACGATCATCCCAGATGGAATTGTTCCGTTTAAAAGTCTTGCCGCTCAAAAGGGTAGAGCACTTAATACTCAATTTTTCGGTTATCAGCCTCAATTCGCTCAGTACAGAGCAACTATCGATCAAGGGAATATCGGCTTGTATCATATGTGGATCAACAGCCGAAACAGTGAAGGATCCGTCGAGCTATCAGGTCATACAGTCACGGTAACTGGCTATTTTACTGGGCATAATGGAAGCTCTGGCATCGAACTGCAGTGGCTCGAAGTATTCGACGGATGGAACACTTATCCCCGAGCGATTAACTATGCAACGCCCAATATGGTCAAATTGAACGGAACAGTCTTTTGGTAGACCGGATGGCACCATCAAAATGCTATGGCACCACGGCCTTTGCCCTGGTTACGATATTGGTGATTTTCGCTATGTTTGCATCCGTTTCTTCATGCACAGATAGAGCCCGCTATAGCGGAGGAGATGATTACCTTGTCTTTGGAGCCGGCAGCGTTCATTCTATTGAGGGAACGGAACTCGTAATCCAAACAGACAACAGTCCCCGCTACACCGACGCTGGAAAGCAAACCCGGATTACATTCCCCTCATCTGGCCGAATCAAAGACAAGCTTTCCCAAATCAAAGTTGGGACAAGAGTTTCCTACTCACGCTTTGAGTCGGTAGACGCATCTGGATCATACGAGGGAAACGATATCGAAATTGAACAGGCAAACACTATAAGGAGATGTTGAGGAACTGAGCCTCTGCGCAGTTCCTCAACAAATCATTATGCCTCCGGGACCCTACCCGTCGCCAAAATCTGTTCAAGTGCCGCCTCATCCAACACGGGCACACCCAGCTGCTCGGCCTTGGTGAGCTTTGAGCCCGCTTTGGGGCCGGCGACCAGATAGCTCGTCTTCTTTGACACGCTGCCCGAAACCTTGGCGCCAAGCACCTTGAGTGCCGCGCCCGCCTCGTCGCGCGTGCGGTTGACGAGCGTGCCGGTGAGCACGAAGGTCAGACCCGCGAGTGGCTGTGCGTCGGCGAGCTCGCCCGCCACGCCAGCGTCGGCTGCGGCTTGCGCGTGCGCGGCGCCCAAGTCGACCTCGAGCGACAGGCCCGCCTGGCGCAGGCGCTCCAGCACGGCAAGGTTCTCGGGCACGGCCAGGAACTGCTTGACGCTCGCCGCAATCTTGGGACCGATGCCCTCGCACTCGGCAATATCCTCTTCGCTCGCCAAGATAAGCTTGTCAATCGACAGGAATCGCTCGGCGATGACCTCGCCCACGCTCTTGCCCACGTGGCGGATGCCCAGGGCAAACAGCACGCGACCGAGTGGCTGGCTCTTGGACTTGTTGAGCTCGGCAATGATTTTCTCGGCCGTCTTAAGGCCCACCGGAATGGGATCGCCCTTCTTGACGCCCTTTTTGCTGTTGGAGCTGGCATAGGTGCGCCCCGTGTCCAGTCCGGCGATGTCGTCGACCGTGAGCTGGTAGAAGTCCGCGACATCATGGATCAGTCCGGCGGCGATCATCTTGTCGACGATCTCGTCGCCCAGGCCGTCGACGTCCATGCAGCCGCGGCTCACCCAGTGGAGCAGGCGCTCCTTGAGCTGCGCGGGGCAGTCGATGGAGACGCAGCGGTAGGCAACCTCACCGTCCTCGTGGACCACGGGGCTGCCGCACACGGGGCAGACCTCGGGCATGTGCCAGTCGACCGAATCGACCGGGCGCTTGTCGAGCACCGGGCCCACAACCTCGGGGATTACGTCGCCCGCCTTGTGCACGATGATAGTGTCGCCCTCGCGCACGTTTTTGCGGCGGATCTCGTCGATGTTGTGCAGCGTGGCGCGCGCGATGGTGGAGCCGGCGACCGTCACCGGGTCGAACTCGGCGACCGGTGTGAGCACACCGGTGCGGCCCACCTGGATGCGAATTTCGCGCAGGACGGTCTGCTTTTCCTCGGGCGGGAACTTAAAGGCGATGGCCCAGCGCGGCGCGCGGGCGGTAAAGCCCAGGTCGAGCTGCTGCTGGAAGCTGTCGACCTTTACGACCACGCCGTCGATGTCGTAATCCAGGTCACCGCGATGTTCGAGCGCCTGGGCACAGAACTCGTGAACCTCGGCGGGTGTGGCGCAACGGGCAACGTTAGGGTTGACGCTGAAGCCGGCGCTACGCAGCCAATCGAGGAACTCGCGCTGGCTGTGGACATGCAGTGGGTCAGTATCGGCGATGGCATAGATAAAGGTGGCCAGGTCGCGGCGCGCCGTGACCTTGGGATCCTTTTGGCGCAGGCTGCCGGCGGCGGCGTTGCGCGGGTTGGCGAAGGGGTCGCGGCCCTCGGCATCGGCCTCTTCATTCAGACGAACAAAGCTGCCCTTGGGCATGTAGACCTCGCCGCGTACCTCAATGGTGCGCTCGCGGTCGGCGCCCATGTGGGCGAGCGCCGGCTCGGACAGGTGCATGGGCACATCCTTGATGGTGCGCACGTTGAGCGACACGTCCTCGCCCGTGGTGCCATCGCCACGTGTGGCCGCACGTACGAAGGTGCCGTTTTGGTAGGTAAGCGCCACACCCAGGCCGTCGATCTTAAGCTCGCAGGTATAGGTGACGCTGCCGGCACCGAGCGCATCCTCGGCGCGCTGGAGCCACGCGTCGAGCTCGTCCAGATCCATGGCATCGTCCATGGAATACATGCGTGCCATGTGCGTGACCGGCGTAAACTGCTCGCTCACGTAGCCGCCCACGCGCTGGGTATAGCTATCGGGCTTCACCAGGTCGGGGTAGGTTGCCTCGATTTCCTGCAGCTCAACGAGCATTTTGTCAAAGGCGGCGTCCGTGATCTCGGGCGCATCGAGCATGTAGTAGCGATAGGCGTGGTAATCGAGCTCGTGGCGCAGCTCGGCCGCGCGCGCTGCCGCCTGGGCACGGGCATCGGACGGTGCGGTGGCTTCCGCGGTCGCGGGTGTTTCGGTATCGATGTCCACGCCGTCACCAAACAGGCTCGATTGCTCCATAGCGGCACTCCTTCGCTCGATTTCAAACGGATACAAGAGTACCACCGGTCGCAATGGGGCCGAATAGCGGTCTCAAACCGCACCGAATCGGCAGCCGCCAGACTGGGGTGGACAGTTAGTTCAGATACGTATAAATCCTAGAGCTGGATTAGACACGAACACCCCTGTTTCAACTAATTTGGGCTCCCTGAGACCATGTAAACGTCCCGCTCGCCCTCCCAAACACCCATTCAAACCCCATCCCAATCAAAAATTGCTCAAAACGCATCCCAAGCTGCCCCAGATTTATACGTATCTGAACTAACTGTCCAGACCATTACGAACCAGGCCTCTTACCAGCCACAAGTGATCCGTTTTCCTCCGTCCCCAACGGATCAATAAGAAAAGAGGGGCTGTCCCGCGTTGATGGGACAGCCCCTCTGGCTTCGGCATGTGCGAAATGGCTCGTTAGTAACCCTGGCCGTAGCCCTGACCCTGGCCCTGCTGGCCCAGCAGCTCCTCCAGGTACCGGCGCAGCTGCTCGTCGGTAATACCGCCGTTGCCGGTGTCGGTCGAACTGTCGTCCTGCTGCTGGTTCTGCAGCTCCTCATCGGAGCCCAGCTCGACGGTGACCTTCTTCTCTTCCTTGCCGCGCATGAGCGTGATCTCGACCTTCTCGCCCACCTCGTGGCTGCGCAGCGCGATGATCAGGCCATCGGCGCTCGTGATCTCGTCGTCGCCCAGCTTGGTGATGACGTCGCCCTCCTGAATGCCAGCCTTAGCAGCAGGACCATCCTCGACGACGCTCGCCACATACGCGCCGCTATCGGTGCTCAGCTTGTTGGTGCGGGCGTTGAGCGCATTGACGCTCGAAAGCGTAGCGCCCATGTACGGATGCACCGGCGTCTTGCCGCCGATAATCTGGTCGGCAATGTTCTTGGCGTAGTTAACCGGAATGGCAAAGCCCACGCCCGAGCTGGAGCCCGAGTAGCTCTCGATGAGCGAGTTGATGCCCACCAGCTCACCGTTGTCGTTGACGAGCGCGCCGCCGGAGTTGCCCGGGTTGATGGCGGCATCGGTCTGAATCATGTTGGCATAGATGGTGTTACCGCTGGTAGAGCTCATGGCCGTGGAACGATAGAGCGCCGACACGATACCCGTGGAGACAGACTGCTCGTTGCCGAACGGCGAGCCGATCGCCATAACCCACTCGCCAACGTTGAGCTTGGAGGAGTCGCCAATTTCGATCGGCGTAAGCTTGGAGGCGTCGGCGTCCTTGAGCTTGATGACGGCCAGGTCGCTCGAGGCGTCGTTGCCCACGAACTCGGCCTCGTACGTGGTTCCGTCGTCCATGGTAACCACGTACTGGTCATAGCCATCGACCACGTGGTTGTTGGTGAGGATGTGGCCCTCGGTATCGAGCACCACGCCCGAGCCGACGCTGCCCGAGCTGTCCGACTCGTCGGCAGACTGCGAAAGCGAGCCATTCTGGCTACCGCTCGAAGTGGCGGTAATGGAAACCACGGAGGGCAGGGCCTTAGCAGAAACGGCCTCGGCCAGCGTGGTGTCCTCGGAGTCAATGGTGATCTTTTGCGTCGACGAACCCGAAGCACCCGCCGTCACGGCATTCTTGCCGCCACCGATATCGAGCGTGCCGCTCATAATGAGCGCAATGACCAGCAGGGCTCCGCAGGCACAGCCGGCAAGCGCCGTAATAAAGATCGGCAGCTTTTTGGTCTTGGTCTTGACCACCGTGTGCTTGTTCACGACCTGCTGGCCACCCAGCGGCTTGCCGGTCTGCGTGTCGTAGGCCTGCACGTAGGGAATGTTACTGCCGGCAGGCGTCGACTCCACCTGCACACGCGGCTGCTGCTGGGTCTCGCCGGCGTTGCCCGCATCCTGGGGACGCTGGGAATCGTACTCGCTCATGGCTGCGATCCTTTCGTCAAATAACCAAAGGCCCGCCAAACATGTGGCGGGCCATCATTGTTCACGTTGAGTTGTACCCCAAGCTGGGCAGTCCCGAGCACTAGATGCCAAGATTTCAGCTTTGCTTAAGTAATGACATGCTTATAAGCCAATTCGTTTTATGCCGTCATGTCTATTCGATATAACAGTCGATAGCAAAACTATATGTTGAATCGTTAATAAAGTCCGTAATCGTCGCACCCATGCCTGATCCGCACGTCCACTTATCTTTCTCCGCGTCGTATGGCGTTGGCCCCCACCCCGTTTCATATGATGCTTCGCTTTCCGTGAAGTTATTCATCACGTATTTATCCTTCTGCATGAGCGCGTACCAAGCGTTTGCATACATCACAAGCGGATCGGTTTGGACTATCGAGTACTTTCCGGAACGAATCTCAATTTCTGTTTTATCGTTAAAATAAGCGACCGTGAGCTCAATCTTGGCAAGCAGCGGCAACGTTTCATCTGATTCCCTCTGGATTGTTATGACATCACCGGCCATAGCGTCCGCAGACACAATTTCGCTCTCTGGCGTGAAAATAGTCTCTCTGCTTCTTGTTCGCGTTTTTTCATTGCCATTTTCATCTCTGACCACCGTGTCGACCACGAGCGTCAATCGCTTCCGAGCGTCCGGCAACTCCACGGCTTCTGCCATCCCAGCTCGCATCAAAATAGGAGCCCCTGCCATCAGACCTAAAAACTGCTTTCTATCAATCATTCTTCATTCCCCTTGTCTACTTTATTTGACTTTCTCAGCTGAATGGGGATACAGAACAGTCCCGTCAAGTTCCTTATCTTCCACAAAAACTAGAATCCATTTATCACCTGCTTTCAATCCTGAGACATATCCGGAACTTGACTTACGGCGCATATCGATTTTCTTACGGCAACCACTTGGCATAAGCGCCTCAAATTGCCCGTTATGAATATCCGACAGCGTCTGTACTTCAACTGAAATATGTTCGTCATCTTTTCCACCAACGACCGAGGGGCTCGGTTGATAGGCCGCGACAACCAATATCCCAAGAAATGCGCAAAGAAGCCCCAGCGTTTTACGTATGCGTTTTCTATCATCTTCGCCGTCACTCTCCACAATACGTCCCTTCATGCGATATATAAATCGTTGTGTCATATGGAAGAAAACGCAGCTGATTGAACCAACCGTCCCAGACAACAAGCATATATTTCTTATCATTTGAATATGTATTATGCATAGCCACATATCCCGCGACAGCCATCGCATGAGCGTCATGGCTTGACCTGAGAGTCCCAGAAAAAATACTGAGATTTCCAGAATCTGCAGTTGCCCTGAAAGAATCCCAAGATGGATACCAAGCAAATGATGTCTCAAGCCTTTTCCCGCGCCTAGCACAGAACTCCTTAATAGCCGGGGCAGCATTTGGAGATGGAGTCCTTCCTTGGGTAAAGTAAAGGCCCGTAGCTTGATCGAATGACTTATTTGGATCGCCGGATGTTCCCGATAACTGCCAAAGCTCATGATATAAGTCTGGCAATTTGAGCCGGTTTAGCGTTACATAATGGCTGCTTACCGCAAACATTGCAGACACATCGCAAGCATAGGTCCCCGTTTCTTTAATAACCTCTGATTGTGTAGGCGTTATCATCCCTGAAATTGTTTTACTTGCGTCAATGACATATCCTTGCTTATACAGGTCTTTGGGCGATACGAAAACATCCTCGAACCTGCCTGGAGATCCGCTGCGGCTATTTCCCACAGAAAACACCGCTGTTGACCGGCATCCCTTCTCATCTAAAACAACGTTATTATCCAGATCTGCAATACCAAAAGACAGCTCGTCAAATTTCAAAGCAACGATGTCATCTTGGGATGCGAGAAGAGCTATTTCATCGCTTGTATTCTCAATGGGCATAGGGGCGTTCGGAGCCAAGCAGTATTCGCTGATCCACCAAGATCGCTCTGAATCAAATACGACGTAGCCATAGTTAACGTCATCCCGCTTCGCGCGAACGATATACCCGATTGATTCCCCATCGGAATTCACCATTTTTACTGGGTCACAAGCGGTCACCGGCTCATCCGATACGTCATCAAAGAAAGCTTGCGCTTGCTCCACAGCTATTTGCGGTGTGACACGAACCAAGTCGTCGTCTCCAAAAACCAACCTTGGAGACATCAGGGCGGCAAGCAATACTATGAATCCGACAATCACCTTTCTCGAATAACGCATTTCTTCCTCCATCCGTGCAGTAGGGAGATACGGTAACTAAATGATATTCGTGAGATAGTGTTATACGTTTGATATTGTTTTTACTGACCCACTTTAAATCGGTGAAAGGTCTTCTTCTCGCCCTAAACGAGAAAAGGGTACTGGAGAAATCTCCGGTACCCTCACATTCCTCTATTTACTTGCTAGTCCTTAAACAGATAGCCCACGCCGCGGACGGTGGTGATGTGCGCCGCGATCTGCGGGCCCACCTTGGAGCGGATGCGTCGAATGTGCACGTCGACGGTGCGCGTGCCGCCGCAGTACTCAAAGCCCCATACGCGGTGCAGCAGCACCTCGCGGCTGTAGGCGCGGTTGGGGTGCGTCGCCAAAAAGCTCAGCAGCGAGTACTCCATCAGCGTCAGGTCGATGGGCTCGCCATCGAGCGTCACCTGGTAGGTAGCCAGGTTGATCTCGAGGTTATCGATGTTGAGCACATCGTCGGCGGTAACGGTCTCCTCCTCGCCCATCAAGCGCTGCGCACGAGCCTTGAGCTCGTTGGGCGTCGCCGTGGGGCACACAAAGTCGGCATGCGCGTGATTCGGCAGGCGCAGGGTGCCAAGGGCCTCATCGTCGACGATCACCAGCATGGGGACGCCGCCGCGATCGTCAAGCCACTTGGCAATCTGATCGATGCGGTCGCTGCGAATGCCGTCGGAATCGAGGATCAGCAGGTCAAAGTCGTGCGCCGCAGTCGGCGAATCGGGGGTTGCCAGGCTCACCTCGACACCCAGGGTGGTCGTCAAGCTGCGGGCAAACTCGTGGAAGCGCGTCGTGCGCGCCATGAACAGGGCACTCTTTTCGGACATATCGGCCTCCAAAGAAATGAGCTCAATCGTACTGGAACAAGCCAGCGCGATTAGGAGTTCGCCAGGTAGTGCTTGATCTCCCACTCGGTGATCGTAGACTCAAACTTATGCCACTCGTCGCGCTTCTTTTTGAGGAAGAAGCTATGGATATGCTCGCCGAGGGCATCCTTCATAAACTGCGAGTCCTCAAACACGTCGAGCGCCTCTTTGAGCGAACGCGGCAGCGGCGTGTAGCCGGCCTCGACCATCTGGCGGTCGGTGAGCTTGAGCGTCTCGGCCGTGGCCTCGGGCGGAAGCTCCAGCTTGCGCTCGATGCCGTCGAGACCAGCCGCCAGCGTAACGGTGTTGACCAGGTACGGGTTGGCCATGGGGTCGGGACTGCGAAGCTCGATGCGCGTGGACAGCTGCTTGCCGGGCTTGTAGACCGGGATGCGGACCATACTCGCGCGGTTGCGCAGGCCCCACGTGGCGTACTGCGGCACGGAGTCGCCGCCGGTGGTGATGCGCTTGTACGAGTTGACAGTGGGGTTGGTGATGGCGCTGATCTCGCGCGCGTGCGCCAGGATGCCGGCCATGTAGTGCTTGGCGACGTCGGAGAGATGGTACTTATCGTCGTCCTCGCCCCAAAAGACGTTGTTGCCGTCGTGGTCGAACAGCGACTGGTGCAGGAACATGGCGCTGCCGTCCTCGCCCGCCAGCGGCTTGGGCATAAAGGAGGCGTGGCAGCCGCTCTCGTAGGCCTGCTGCTTAATGATGAGCTTGGCCGTGGTGATGGCGTCGGACATGCTCAGGGCCTCGGCATGGCGCAGGCTCATGCCGTGCTGCGAGCGGCCGGCGGCGTGGAAGGTGTACTCCACGGGCACGGACATCTTCTCGAGCGTAAGGACCGTGTTGCGGCGCAGGTCGCGGGCGGCGTCGCTCACCGAAAGGTCAAAGTAGCCAACGTTGTCGAGCGGCTCGGGCGTGCGCTCGTCGGGGAAGTAGTAATACTCCAGCTCGGCGCCCACGTTGAGCAGGTAGCCGGCCTTCTCGGCCTTGTGGAACATACGGCGCAGGGCATCGCGCGGATCGCCGGCGAAAGGCTTGCGATCGGGAGTGCACACGTCGCAGAACACGCGGGCGACGCCGTTATGGCTCGGGCGCCACGGCAGAATCTGGAAGGTCGAGGCATCGGGGAACGCGAGCATGTCGGCTTCCTCGGGCGTGGCAAAGCCCTCGATAGCCGAGCCGTCAAAGCCAATGCCCTCCTCAAAAGCGACCTCGAGGTCCTCGGGGCTGATGGCAAAGTTCTTGAGGCGACCGAGAATGTCGACAAACCACAGACGCACAAAGCGGATGTCACGCTGCTCTACAGAGCGGAGTACGTAATCGATGTTCTGCTGGTTCATGTCGCTCCCCTTTCTTTCGGGCGGGTTTCGGCTGTTCTATATCGCAGATACTATCGCAGAAAAATGTTTCCGCAGGGTTAAAGCGTGTCCGGCGCTCAAAAAACGTGCGCGAGCAGGCAGTTGCGAACGAGCGGCTAGCGTTCAGATTCGGAGACAATTTGTCTACAGGCTCGTTCCAGCGTAGGGAACTCCATCGTCACTGCATCCCAAACAACCGAGCGGTCGACATTGCCGTAATCATGCGCAAGATAATTTCTCATGCCGATAATTCCACGCCATTCGATTTCGGGATGAAGCCGCTGCGAGCGTTCCGACAACTTGCCCGCTTCTTCCGTTACCCTAAGCGCACACATCAAAAGGGAGTCCGCCAACGCCCTCGTCCGCACGTCATTCGCATGCAGAAACTGGTCCTCGGTGATATCAAAAGCCTTGATGCGCTCGTTCGTTTCAGAGATGGCTTCCAAAACCTCTTGAGCGCGGAGGCCGTCTGACTTACGCGCGATCATAGAGGATCACTCCTTCGCGCTCGATTACCGCGGCAAGATCGTCATCAAGATAGTCACTCGAGACGAGGTCAACCTGCCTCCCGGTTTTTTTGCGCACCGCCTCACCAAATGCCGACAGCGCGAAGAGGCCAAAGCCCCGCTCGCGATCGACTTCGAGGCGCAAGTCGATATCACTATCGGGACGCGCCTCGCCACGGGCATACGAACCGAAAAGTATCACGCTTTTGATAGCAGGAATCGAGCTGGCTGCCTCGCGGACTGCGGACTCAATCTGGGCAGTATCTAAAATGCCCGCCGAGACGCTTTCGCTCGCAGAGCTTTTACCGAGTGAAGGAACAAACGGCAGCGAACGCTCGCGCAGCATCTGCCTCATAAACATATTGACCGCAACAGACGAAGTCATGCCGAGTTCTTCGCATAGCTCGGCAAATGAATCTTTAATTGACGAGTCCACTCGCACACTCAGTACAGACGCAGCCATGGATACCTCCTGTATGACATTGTCTATATATTATCACACAGGCTAGCGTGAGGTTGAGGCGCGGTGTTCGATATGGCCGGGGATCTCGATGCGCTTAGGCGCCAGTCTTGCTGCCTCGCCTACCGTGGTGGTGACGACGTCGATGCGCTCGGACAGGCGCTCGACCACGCGCTCGGCAATTGCCTGGGTGTCCTGCGCGGCTGTAGTCACGCCGCCAAAGAGCACGTGGTTCCAGGGATAGTCATCGAACGTCGCGATCTTTAGGCCCGCCGGCAGCGAGGGGCCAAGCTGGGCCAGCGCCTCGGTCAAGCGCAAAAAGACCAAACCGTTGACGGCGATAAGGCCGAGCTTTTTACCTGCGTAATCGCGGATGGTCTCGTCCAGGCGACTGATACCCTCGGCGCCACCGTCGGTGAGGGTGACAACCTCGCCGGCAAGACCGCGACGAGCGAGCTCGTCGGTAAAGGCCTCGGCACGCTCGCGACGGACAGGACTGTCATCGCTTGCCTCGGTGAGCAGGCACAGGCGCTCACTGCCCGCAGCAGCCAAGGCGTCGACCAGCCCGGCGACGAGCTCACGGTTGTTAGACGTCACCAAGTCGATGCCGCCGTCCTCGATGTCGCGGTCGAGCAACACGACCGGCAGGCGCCCCGCGGCCGCGGCGATCGCCTTGTCGTTGCCTCCGCAGGTGTTGACGACCAGGCCGTCCACGCCGGCATCGATAAGTCTGGTGAGCGACTCTGCCTCCTTGGCGGGGTCGTTGCCGCTAATGGCCGTCATAAGCGAGCAGCCGCGCGCGGCGGCACTGGCGGAAAGCCCTTCGAGCATTGCGCTCGAGAACGGGTTGGCGATGTCGGCCAGAATCACGCCGATGAGGTTGGTGCGTGAGCTGCGTAGATTGCGTGCGGCGGCACGTGGGCGATAGCCAGTGCGCTCGATAACCGCCGCGATGCGAGCGCGGGTTTCCTCGGTCATCTGCCCGGGGCGGTTATTGAGATAGCGCGAGACCGTGGCCGGACTCACGCCCGCCTCGACGGCAATGTCCTTGATTCTCATCTGCGCCATAGCGCACCCCGTTTCCCAATGTCGGCAGTCTGAGCCATTTTAGGCATTTTTTTAAAAATCTCGGTTGCAAAACGCTGTAGGTGAGTATACTACAACTCGAAACGAAACCGATTTCGTAAACCGATTTCGGCGAGCGTTGGCACGGAGGTGCAAAGATGTACCCTACCGTCTTGGCACCTCCGTGCCAACGCCATATCAAAGGTGTACGCACGAGTAAGAAGGAGCTGCGCGACCATGGGTAAAACGGTTCTTACCTTCGGCGAAATCATGATGAGACTCTCGCCCAAAGATCACCTGCGTATTGAGCAGGCGACCGAGTTTGACGTTCGCTATGGCGGCGCCGAGGCCAACACTGCGCTTTCCCTGGCCTACCAGGGCGACAAGGCCGCTTACGTCTCCGTTGTCCCGGCCAACCGTCTGGGCGAGTGCGCCCTGCGTTCGCTGAAGGCCTACGGCGTCGACACCACGCGCGTCGTGCGTCAGGGCGACCGTCTTGGCTCCTATGTGTTTGAAGTCGGTGCCTCGCAGCGCGGCAACGGCTGCGTCTACGACCGCAAGTATTCCGCCATCAACATGGCCAAGCGCGACGTCTTTGACTGGGACGAGATCCTCAAGGGCATCGATGTCTTCTATTTCTCCGGCGTGACCCCCGCCGTCTCCGACGAGATGGCCGCTGCGTGCAAGGATGCCCTCACCGCTTGCCGCGCCAAGGGCATCACCACCGTGTGCGACGTCAACTATCGCGGCAAGATGTGGTCGCCCGAGAAGTCGCAGGCCACCATGAAGGAGCTCCTGCCGCTCGTCGACATCTGCATCGCCAACGACGAGGATGCGCCTGCTGGCCTCGGTATGATCTGCGTCTCTGGCTCCCTTGCCCACGGCATCGAGGAGCGCGACACCTATGTCGAGATGGCCCGTCAGATTTGCGCCGAGTACGGCTGCAAGAAGGTCGCTTCGGTCGTCCGCAACATCTCCTGCGTCGAGCGCTCCATCTGGATGGGCATGCTCTATGACGCCGAGAGCGGCGAGCACTGGTTCTCCCCTGCTCACGATGTGCACGTGCTTGAGGGTGTTGCCGCCGGCGACGCTTTCAACGCCGGCCTGGTCCACGCCCTCATCAACGACTTCGATCCGCAGGCTGCCGTCAACTACGCGATTGCGGCTTCGATCCTCAAGCTTACCATCAAGGGCGACTCCAACTTGGTGACCGCAGACGAGATCGCAGCCGTAGCATCAGCCGCCGACGGTGGCACCCGCGTCGCGCGCTAGTCCGTCTCCATTCCGCGGGCCGCAGCTTTCCAATCCCATACCCCTGCGGCCCGCTCCCTGATTCCTCCGGCCGGGCAAAACCACCAGTCCCATTCCGGTTTTGCCTGGCATTCCCTACATGACTGGTCGAGCAGCCGGTTTTGGAATTGCTTGAACCCCAAGCAGTGCCTCCGATAACCAATCCAAAATCGGCTCCTGACCAGCACATTTGGTAATCACGCGCCCATGCGCGCCGCACATCGAAAGGAACATCATGTTCGATCAGTTCTACACCACGCTTGAGTCCCTGGGCATCGTGCCGGTCGTCGTGCTCGACAAGGTCGAGGACGCCGCTCCGCTCGCTCACGCCCTGATGGCCGCCGGCATGAAGTCCGCCGAGGTCACCTTCCGCACCGCTTGCGCTGCCGAGTGCATCGCCGCTATGGCCGAGGCCGAGCCCGAGATGTGCGTGGGCGCCGGCACCGTCCTGACCGTCGAGCAGGTTGAGCAGGCCCGTGCCGCCGGTGCCAAGTTCATCGTCTCCCCGGGCTACAACGAGGACGTTGTGAAGCACTGCATCGACATCGACCTGCCTGTCCTTCCCGGCACCGTAACCCCCTCCGAGGTCACCGCAGCCGAGAACCTGGGCCTCAAGGTCACCAAGTTCTTCCCCGCGTCCCAGTATGGCGGCCTGAACACCATCAAGGCCCTCGCCGCTCCGTTTGTCGGTCACCGCTTTATGCCCACCGGCGGCGTGAGCACTGCCAACGTCGAGGAGTACCTGAGCTCCTCCGCCATCATCGCCTGCGGTGGCACCTGGATGGTCAAGCCGGCCCTGTTTGCCGACGGCGACTTCTCCAAGGTCGAGCAGATCGCCCGCGAGGCCATGGACGTCGTCAAGAAGGTCCGCGGCTAGGTTTAGCTCTCTATCGTGAAAGGGGGCGTGCCCTAGACCTCGCCCTCTTTCTTTTAAAGCGGCTCGGAAGCGCGCCGTTTCCGTCACGAACAAGAACCAAAACCGTCTTGTATGCTGATAGAACGTGACGGAAGCGACACGCCCCCGAGCCGCTTTGCCTACTCGGCTGGCAACCGCGCCCAGTTGAGCCACATCGACAAAAACCGAGCCATCAAAACAGCTGCGGCGCCGTCTGGAGGAATGGACCCTTGTTTCCGGTCTTTTCCTCCAAGCGGCGCCGCAGCTTTTTTGTGCCCCGGTAGCGTCTCGCACTTGCGGTGAAATACGGACTGTTTACACCATCAGAGCCCCAAACAATCCCTATTTCACCGCAACTAATGAAGGGGACGAGTTAGATGGCCGAGTCTTTGGACAGCTCAAAATAGTCGGGATGCAAGGCGATAACCGGGCCCTGCTCTTCGGGCATCAGGTGCAGGTGCGTCTCTGCCAGATAGCTCGCCGTGTCGGTATCGCCCCCCTTAATGGCCTCGAGAATCCGGCGATGCTGCCGACGAATCGGCTCCCAATCCAAATCCTGCGACACCATACGCAACCAGTTGTATCGCTCAAAATGCGTGTTGATGCTCTTCATCCAATCCCACAACATGTGACGACCGGCAATCTCAAAACACGTCTCATGGAACAGGTTGTCCAGGTCAAAGAAGCGACGCGTTTCGCTATGGTCGAGCGACTCGGACTCGGCAAGAATCTGCTCGAGCCGATGCTTTTGCTCGGGCGTGGCGGCAGAACAGCATTTAATGAGTACGCTTCTCTCGAGTTTCTCGCGCAAGAAACAGGCGTTCTCGGCACGCTCCATGCTGATTTTTGAGACATAGGTACCGCTTTTGGGACGCGTTTCCACCAGCTCCTGCTCGCGCAGACGCACAAAGGACTCGCGAATGGGTGTGCGCCCGATTCCCGTCTCTTTTTCCAGACCAATCGCCGAAAGGCGCGTGCCGGGCTTGAGCTCGGCATAGATGATCTTGGACCGCAATGCGTTGTACGCCTGGTCTTGCAGGCTCTGATAATGCTGGTGTTGTTCCATAAAGCCCTCGGATGAAGCCTCGGTTAATCGAATACCACCATGCAATACTATCGCATCCCCCGCCCCCTCATAAGTTGCGGTGGAATAGTTCCTGTTCAAGGCCTTCAGCAGCAAAAACAGGAACTATTCCACCGCAACTACAGCCAACGAGTTGTTGCGATTAGGTGAACGTTCACCTTTTTATTATTTTTCTCTTTGCAAATAGAATCCCGTGCGTATACTAAGGCTCAAACGAAACCGATTTCGTTAAGCGTGGGCAATAGGATGCTAAGACGCACCCCACCATCTTGGCATCCTATTGCCCACGCTATGTCATTTGCTTTCCTCCCGTCTCGTTGGCCCTTCAGTCCCATTCCGGCACAGCGAGACATTTCCTAGACGACTGACCGTGGGGCCGGCTTTTCTGCTTTTACAGCAGTGCCTCCGATAACCCTCTTTTGCCGGCCCAAGTCAGCCTTTTCTTCACAACCGAAAGGACGGGTAGCAGCATGCGACCGCTCATCATTATGAATGGCGAGAAGATCAATTGGTGCCATACCGTCATCAGGATGTTGATGTATTTAGCAGGCGTCGCGACGCTCGCCCTCGGCATGAGCATCCAGACTGCGTCGGGCCTAGGCGTGGCAGCGCTTACCTGTTTTGCCACGACGCTGTCCATGCTCACCGGCAAGACGCTCGGCTTTTGGATTACCGCGACCTATGTCGCCTACATTGCCGCACAGGCAGCCATCTTGCGCCGCGAGTTTCAGCCGCGCATTTTGCTCGAGCTCTTTTTCTCAACGCTGATCGGCGGCTTTACCGATTTCTTTATGAACGTTAACCCTCTGCACCCCACCGCGCTGCCGGCACAGGTCGTAACCATGCTGCTCTCGCTTGCCATCACCGCGTTTGGCGTAAGCCTCGTCGTCAATATGGGCGTCGTTCCCAACGCACCCGACGGCTTGGTACAGGTCATTGCCGAAAAGCTCAAATGCCGCTTTGGCGATGTGAAGGTCGTATTCGATTGCTCGCACGTCGCCGCCTCGATCGCGCTGTCGCTGGTCTTTATGCACAACCTGGGCGGCTTTGGCGTCACGACCGCCATCTCGGCACTGTTCCTGGGCCATGTCATCAACGTCGCCAATAAGCTCTTCGCCCAGCGCTTTATCCGCGTGGCCTTTGGAAAATAGCGCCACCGCAAGAACCCGCGAGCAGCGCTATACGTTGCTATATCTCACTATACTTTGCTATATCTTGCTATACTTTGCTATATCTTGCTATATTTTGCTATATCTTGCTATATTTTGAGCAAAGGTGGCTCGCATGCAAACAAACCCTTTTAAGCCCACAGCAGGCAAAACACCTCCCACGATTATCGGCCGCGAAGATGTCCTCGAGGAATTCAATGAAGGCCTCGTCAACGGGCCTGGCGCCCCGGGACGCCTTATGCGCATAGCCGGCGTCCGCGGAACGGGCAAGACGGTCCTCCTTGACGAGTGCTCACGTTTGGCGCAAAGCCATGGCTGGACGGTCATAAAAGAAGTCGCAACCGAAGGACTTTGTCAGCGCATTCTCGAGCAGCTGCAGCCCAAATTTCAGGCCAAACACGCCAGATTTGAGCCAAGCGTAGCTGGCATATCCATCGGCAGCATAGACATTGAGCGAATCGGCCCATCGCTGCGTGACGCCATGAGGCAGGCAATATCAAAGAACGGCAATGGTCTGCTCATCACCCTCGATGAGGTCCAAGACGCAGAGCTCGAAGAGGTCCGAACGCTCTCCATTGCGATTCAGCAGGTTATCGGCGAAGACCTTGATATCGCCTTTGTTTTTGCGGGGCTGCCTTCGATGATAGAAAGCGTCATCAACGGAAAGACACTTACGTTTTTGCGCCGTGCCCTCCCCTTTGATCTGAAGGCTGTGGCAGTAACCGAAGTGTCGTACTCCCTCGAAGAAACCATTGAAGCGTCTGGCATGGAGCTGCAGCCAGGTATTGCCGGCCAACTTGCCGAGGCAACGCAAGGCTACCCCTTTATGATTCAGCTCGTTGGATATTACGCATGGCAACTGGCACGACGCGCCCATACAACTGTAATTGGAGAGGAAGAGGCAAAGCGAGGCATCGCAACAGCACGCGAACGCTTCTGCGCAATGGTGATTGAGCCCGCGCTGCAGCGCATTCCGCCCACGTGCATCGCTTATCTGCTGAGCATGGCGTCCTTAGGGCAGACGAGCTCGACCAGCATGGTTGCCGATGACTTAAACAAGACACCTCAACAGGTAAGTTCCATCCGCAGTCGTCTGCTGAGAGAGTCGATCATTGAGGCGCCCTCGTACGGCAAGGTCTCATTTGCCATCCCCTACATGCGCGACTACCTCAACGAACACAAAGCCGAACTGGAAGCTGAACTGTAGAGGCGCCAATATCCCAGAGGACAGCAGGCCCCAAGCCGGTGTAGGCTTGGGGCCTGTTTTGTAGCTTTGCTCTTTTGAGCTATGCGCGCTCGTATTTCGTGGCGCGTCCTGTCCCCCGCCTTACGATCGAGTTTCGGTTGAGCAAAGATTCAAGCGCCGTCAACGTGCGCGTGCGGCTCAATCCTGTCTGTTGCTCAATCTCGCCCCGCGACAGTATTCGTCCGCCTGACAAAGCCTTGAGAACCTGGACCTCTTCCTCAGACCCTTCAAAGGCATCGATAACGGGCAATGTGACGGCCACCATGCCGCCGCGAACATCAAATACCGGCTGGCTCAAAGAATCTCGATACGCACGCCTGATTCGCGCGATTCCCGTACCAAATTTCTCGATGTAATCCAGCTTTAGAAAGACCTCAGCGACAATTGGGTTTCTGAGCACGGATATCTGCCCATACAGGTATTGTTCCGTCGTCAAACCGGCGGGCAGCGGTCCGGGTGAAGTCACAACGACGCGATCGTCGTACAGGGCAATTTGAACGTTCGCCCGAACGTCCCATGTCCGATGCACCAAAGCGTTTGCGACAGCTTCGCGGAACGCCTCAAGAGGAATTCGATCGGTTTGGACGCGTTCCATCCCCTCGATACGTTCATAACGGTAGTAGCGTGCAAACATAGCAACCGCCCTGTCCACCTGCTCAATTGCGGATAGACCTGTCGCCGTCTCGCGATCCAAGATCACATCCTCGGTATCGCCAAAACGGACGCAGTCAATGCCCGGAAAATCATTCTTATCCGCCAAAATCGCCGCGGCATTGGTATAGCCATCCTTGCCGAGCAAGCGGAGCGTACGCATGATATCCGGCGTTAGCTCGGAAATGCCGAGGTGTTCAACACACTTATGCTCAAGCGTGTGAAAACTCAAGTCCTGGCGAGCCGACGCGAGCGCGTCGAACGTTACGTTGCCGCCTTCGAGCGTCAGCCTGCCATACTCAAACCGGTCGACCTCCACCGTCGCCGAATCGTTTCGTCTGTAGGCCTTTCCCTTGCTTCGATAGGGTTTGTCCTGGCCCTCATAAACCGTAAGGATTACGGTCCCGTGTTTCTCATCGGGCTCAAGCGAGTAACGGGGCGCGGGATCCAAGCTGTCATTAATCATATTTTCGATGCGCAGACATTCAGCAACCGGATCTGCAAGACCGACGGCAATACCCTCGTCATTAACGCCAAACTCAATCCTGCCCGTCCCGTAGTTTGCATAGGCGCTCACCGTTTTAAGAAACGTCGGCGTAACGCTTTCCTTGTATTCGACTGTAGGGCCCTCTCTAACAACCATATGCATAACCCCTTCGTTTCGTACTTTTCACGACCGTATTATAAGACGAAAACCGTTTGCGTACGGATTTAAGCCAGACGTAAACGGTTTTCGTCTTGATTTGCGTCCTGATTTAAGACGCAAATTGCGCTTTCGTACGATTTTACCCCAGACGCAACACGCTTTCGTCTGGCAATACGTCTGCAATCCAAACGAAAAGAGCCCCGAGCTCGTATGAACTCGGGGCTCTTTGTGCCACGCATCTATGAGAGGAAAAATTCGATGCGCACGGGCGCTACTCCATGTAGCCACCCTGGATGGCGGAAACTGCATGCTCGGTAAAGAACTTGAGCGTGCCGAAGGTATAGCGGTTAGCCTTGGGCTTCCAAGCGGCGCGGCGCTCGGCCAGAACGGCGTCGACCTCGGTCGGCTCCATCTCCTTACCGGCGATGCCCACGATGGACAGCGAGCGCTCGGGGATGTTGATCTGGATAAGGTCGCCCTCCTCGATCAGGGCAATCGGACCGCCCACGGCAGCCTCGGGCGAAACGTGACCGATAGCCGGGCCCTTGGAGGCACCGGAGAAGCGGCCGTCGGTGATCAGGGCAATGGAAGCGCCGAGTTCGGGGTCGCTGGCGATAGCCTCGGTGGTGTAGAACATCTCGGGCATGCCGGAACCCTTGGGGCCCTCGTAGCGAATGATGACGGCGTCGCCGGGCTTGACCTCGTGCGTCAGAACGGCGTGGATAGCGTCCTCCTCACAGTCGAACGGACGGGCCTTGAGCGTAGCCTGGAACATCTCACGCGGAACGACGGTGTGCTTGACGACGGCGCCCTCGGGGGCAAGGTTGCCGTGAAGGATGGCGATGGAACCATCGGTGCCAAAGGCCTGGTCGAACGGGCGGATGATGTCCTCGCGCTTGAGGTTCCACTTCTCCAGGTAGCGGCCGCACTTTTCGTAGTAACCGTTGTTCTTGAGGTCCTCGAGGTTCTCGCCGAGGGTCTTGCCGGTGACGGTCATAACGTCGAGGTGGAGCATCGACTTGATCTCCTCCATGATGCGCGGCACGCCGCCCGCATAGTAGAAGAACTGCGCCGGCCACTCGCCTGCGGGACGGACGTTGAGCAGGTAGTGGGCGCCACGGTGCAGGCGATCGAAGTCGTCGGCGGACATCTCGATGCCAAACTCGCGGGCGATCGCGGGGATGTGCAGCAGCGAGTTGGTGGAACCGGAGATGGCGCCGTGGACCATGATGAGGTTCTCGAAGGACTCCTTGGTCACGATGTCGCGGGGGCACAGGTTGTGCTCGGAGAGCCACACGGACTGGCGGCCGGCCTCGCGCGCAAACTCACGCAGGTCGGAGCTGGTAGCGGGCAGCAGGGCCGTGCCGGGGAGCATAAGGCCCAGGGCCTCGGCGGTAACCTGCATGGTCGACGCGGTGCCCATAAACGAGCAGGCGCCGCAGCTGGGGCATGCGTTGTGCTTGGCAAACTCAAGCTCCTCGCGGGAGATCTCGCCGCGCTCGTAACGGGCAGAAATCGCGCCGAGCTGCTCCAGGGTCAACAGATCGGGACCGGCATCCATGACACCGCCGGTAACGACGATGGAGGGGATGTTGATGCGGCCCATGGCCATGAGGTTCGCAGGCAGGCCCTTATCGCAGCTGGCGACAAAGACGCCGGCATCGAACGGGGTGGCCTTGGCGTGGATCTCGATCATGTTGGCGATCATGTCGCGGCTGGGCAGCGAGTAGTTGATGCCGTCGTGGCCCTGGGCCTCGCCGTCGCAGATATCGGTGCAGAAGTAACGGGCACCGTGACCGCCAGCCTCGGCAACGCCAGCACGGACCTCCTCGACCAGCTCAAACAGGCCGGCAGAACCCGGGTGCGAGTCGCCGAACGTCGACTCGATAATGACCTGCGGCTTGTCCAGATCCTCGATGGACCAGCCAGAGCCCAGACGCAGCGGGTCCATCTCGGGGCTGATGGTGCGGAACTTACCAGAACGCGGCTGCAGCTTGGCAACCAGCTCGGCGGCCTCCTGCTGAATCTGCTCTTTGGTCTTCTCGTCTATGGTGTACTCCTTTGGTTTAAGGCTTACTTGGTTTGGTATCGATTAATGTGACGTGCTGATGCAAAGCGCTGGCTTGCGATTAGGCGAAGAACGAGATCACCAGGGCGCAGGCGAGGCCGGAAAGACCGATGATCGTCTCCATGATGGTCCAGGACTTGAGAGTGGTCTTCTCATCGATCTCGAGGAACGAGGAGCACATCCAGAAGCCGGCATCGTTGACGTGCGAGAGCGCCGTGGCGCCGCCGCAGATGGCAAGGCAGATGGCGGCACGCATGAGCACCGAGGCGCCGGCGACCGCAGGCATGGCGGCCATGATGCCCGAGGCCATAGTCATCGAAACGATGGAGCTACCGACCGAGGCGCGAACGAGCGCGGCGATGAGGAAGCCGACGACCACAAGGGGCAGCGGGCAGCTCTCGAGCACGGGCCCGATAACCTGGCCCAGACCGCAGTCCTGCAGCATCCAGCGGATGACGCCGCCACAGGCAATAACCAACAAGATCATGCCGACGGGCTTGAGCGAACGGTCGAGCAGGGCTTTGAGTTCGGCACCGGTGTAGCCGCGACGAGCGCCCAGCAGGTACATGGCGACAAGTGTGGCGATGGTGAGCGCGACGAACGGCTTGCCCAGGAAGGCGAGAATCGAGGCGACCTCGGCGGGCATGGGGATGTACGAGGACAGCGTGCCCAGCAGAATCAGGCACAGCGGGGTGAGCACGATGGCAAGAACCATGCCAAAGGAGGGAAGCTCCTTGTCGTCGCTCGCGCCCTCGGCGGAGGTGAAGTGCTCGGGGACGTCCGTGAAGATGCGGCCACCCACGTTGCGGCCCCAGACGACACCGGCGACAGCCATGGCGATAAAGGCGGTGGGGATGCCGACGAGAATCATGGTGCCCAGGTCGACGCCGAGCGTACCGGCGACGAGGACCGAACCGGCCGAAGGCGGCACGAAGGCATAGCCGGCTGCCAGTCCCGCGAGCAGGGCGATGCCATAGTAGAGGGTCGACTTCTTGGTCTGCGATGCCACGCTAAACGCAAGCGGGATCAAAACGACCACGCCGGCCTCGAAGAACACCGTGGTGCCAATGACCAAGCCGGTGATGCCCAGCGCCCAGCTGGAGTGACCCTGACCAAAGGTGTCAATGAAGGTCTGGGCGATCTTCTTGGCGCCGCCGCTCTCCTCCAGGATCTGGCCGAACATCGAGCCCAGGCCAATGAGCAGTGCGATGTTTTGCAGCGTGGTGCCCACGCCCTTGGTGACGGTATCGGCCACCAGGTCGAGCGGCATGCCGGCACCGATGCCGATCGCAAGCGCCGAAACCATCATCGACAGCACGGGGTGCAGCTTGAACTTGATGATGAGCGCAAGCAGCAGCGCGATGCCCACGATGGCGGCGATGACCAGCCTGGTGGGGTCTGCCATAAACGTTGGGTCTGACATCTTTCCTCCAATTCATCAGACCTTTTAAATTCGTCTGATGACTATAGCGTGTTTTGAAAAGGTCTGATGTTTCATTTTGAAATTTGTTCGAAATACATCTGATGTATTTGGCGAACGGGCGAATTTACGCTGCGAACGGTATATATAAGCCGCTCGATTGGGACGAACCGCCAGTATCGCATCTGTGATGCGCTAAAATAGCTCAGATGAATTTTGCGATGAGAGGTATAACTATGGCCCGCGCCGAATCGGGACTCCCCGAGCAGATTTCCGAGAAAATCATTCAATTGATTCTTGATGAGCACCTTGAGCAAGGCGATCGCCTGCCCAAGGAGGCCGTGCTCGTTGAGCGCCTGGGTGCCGGCAGAAGTACCGTGCGCGAGGCCATGAAGCTGCTGCAGTCGCGCAACATCGTGCGCATTAAGCAGGGTTCGGGCACGTACGTGGCCTCGAACCCTGGCGTTGCCGACGACCCGCTGGGCTTTACCTTTATCGGCGACAAGCAGCGCCTGGCGCGCGACCTGCTCGAGGTGCGCTTTATGATCGAGCCGCAGATGGCGAGCATGGCCGCCGAGCACGCGACCGAAGATCAGATTATGTGCATCCGCGAGCTCTGCGATGAGTCCCAGCGCCTGGCCGAGGCCGGCGAGGACTACTCTGCCGCCGACACCGCTTTCCACAACGCCATTGCCGAGAGCTGCGGCAACCTCGTCGTCCCTCGCCTGATGGGTGTGCTCAAGGCATCCGTTCCCCTCTTTATCGACGTAACGGGCAAAAAGCTCGTCGAGGAGACCATCCGCACGCACCGCGGCGTGGCCGACGCCATCGAGGCACGCAACCCCACCGCCGCGCACGACGCCATGTATCTGCACCTGGTCTACAACCGCAACATGATCGCGGAAGGCGCGATGGCGAAAAGCGAGTAAGGGCATCGCGACAACCGATTTCAACCGTTCACCTTTTAAAAGTGAACGTTCACCTATTTTTAGGAGAATAGGGGCGTCAATTCCTCCTCTTCTCCTATACTGAGCTTGTATTAAAAGCAAGACTTATATAGATGAACGTTTCTTTTGAAAGGATCGCTATGTCTGATCTTATGGACAGCTTCCGCCTGGATGGCAAGGTCGCACTCGTGACCGGCGCCACCTACGGCATTGGCATGGCCATTGCCGAGGCGCTCGGCGAGGCCGGCGCCAAGATCGCCTTTAACGCCCGCCACGCCGACAAGGTCGCCGAGGCCGAGAAGCACTACCGCGAGCTGGGCTTTGAGGCTCACGGCTACGTGGCCGATGTCACTGACGAGGCCGTCGTCGCCGAGCTCGTCGCCAAGATCGAGGCCGATTTTGGCACCACGCCCGACATCCTGGTCAACAATGCAGGTGTTATCCAGCGCACCCCCATGCTCGACATGAGCGCCGAGGACTTCCGTCGCGTCGTCGACATCGATCTTAACGCCCCGTTCATCGTCTCCAAGACCTGCCTGCCCGGCATGATCGCCAAGGGTCACGGCAAGATCATCAACATCTGCTCGATGATGAGCGAGCTTGGCCGCGAGACCATCGCTGGCTACGCCGCTGCCAAGGGCGGACTCAAGATGCTCACCAAGAATATCTGCTCCGAGTTTGGCGAGGCCAACATCCAGTGCAACGGCATTGGGCCTGGCTATATCGCCACGCCGCAGACCGCGCCGCTGCGCGAGACGCAGCCCGATGGCAGCCGTCACCCGTTTGACCAGTTCATCATCGCCAAGACCCCGGCCGCCCGTTGGGGCACGCCCGAGGACCTGAAGGGCCCCGCCGTGTTCCTGGCTTCCGACGCCTCGAACTTCGTCAACGGCCACATCCTCTACGTCGACGGCGGCATCCTCGCATACATCGGCAAGCAGCCCCAGTAGGCGCTGCGCGGGCTTGAGACGGGCATCTTGCCTTTCAATCGTCGGTCGCGTACCCAAGTACGCTTCCCTCCTCTTTCAAGGCAACCTGCTCCGTCTCAAGCCCGCTCGCTCACCGCGCTCCCACATTTAGGTTCATTTAGTAGTTGCGGTGAAATAGTTCCTGAATAGGCCATCATCGGGACGAATAGGAACTATTTCACCGCAAGTTAGAAATAGGAAAGGTACTTCGCTATGAAGATCGCTCTCATCAACGAGAACTCTCAGAACTCCAAGAACCCCATGATCGAGGCTGCCCTTAAGAAGGTTGTCGAGCCCATGGGCCACACCGTCTTTAACTACGGTATGTATGCCGATGCCGACTCCAAGCCGCTCACCTACGTTCAGAACGGCATCCTCGCCGCCGTGCTGCTCAACTCAGGCGCTGCCGACTATGTCGTGACCGGCTGCGGCACCGGCGAGGGCGCCATGCTCGCCTGCAACTCCTTCCCCGGTGTTCTGTGCGGCCATGTCGCCGACCCGCTGGATGCCTACACCTTTGCCCAGGTCAACGATGGTAACGCCGTCGCCATGCCCTTCGCCCTCAAGAACGGCTGGGGCCAGGAGCTCAACCTCGAGTACACCTTCGAGAAGCTCTTCGGCTTCGGCTCGGGCAACGGCTATCCTGCCGAGCGCGTTGAGCCCGAGCAGCGCAACAAGAAGATCCTCGACGGCGTCCGCGCTGTGACCATGCGTCCGCTCGTCGACGTCCTGGGCGAGATCGACCAGGACCTGGTCAAGGGTGCCCTGGCTGGCGAGCACTTCCAGGAGTACTTCTTCGCCAACGCCACCGACGAGGCAATCATCGCCAAGGTCAAGGAGCTCCTGGGTCTCTAATCGCACGACCCATCGCAGCGAACGCAAACGGCGGCCGCCCCAACACGGGACGGCCGCCGTTTTTTGCTATCGACTGGTGCAATGGGGTCAGGTTTACATGCACCAAGTTGGTGCAAAGTAGCCTGACCCCCATGCACCAAGGGGTTGACTAGAGTTCGCAGGCAACCTTGTAGCCATCGCCGATGGCATCGCGGATGTTGCCGCACTTGTTGGCATCGCCCAGCACGTGGGTGGCAACGCCGGCAGCGGCAAGGTCGTCGGCCAGCTTGGTATTGGGACGATAACCCATGGCAAGCACCAGCGTATCGGCATCGGCGATGGTGTGGATCTCGCCATCCTTCTCATAGCTGATGGCATCCTCGGTAATCTCGGTCACCTTGGCCTCGGTCAGCACGTGGACGCCCTTGGAGAGCATGCGCGTGATGAGCACCGCGCGACCGGCGCCACCTTCGTTGGCGGCGAGCGTCTTGGTCATCTCGATGACGGTGACGTCGCGGTTTGCCGGCGACAGGTCGTTGACCAGCGGAGCCAGATAGTCGGCCGTCTCGCAGCCGACGGTGCCGCCGCCCACGATGACGATCTTCTTGCCCGGGAAGGCATTGCCGCCCAGCAGGTCGTCAGCCGTCATGACCTGCTTAAAGCCCCGCATAAAGGCCGGAGCGATAGGCTCGGCGCCATAGGCCAGGACAACCTCATACCCGGCGTAGTCGCGCTGAATGTCCTCGGCAGTAAGCTCGGTGCCAAATACGCACTTCACGCCGGCCTCGGCCAGGCGACGATACTGATACTTGATCACGCGGGTGAGCTCCTGCTTTGCCGGCGGAACGGCCGCGATGCGCATCTCGCCGCCCGGTTCGTCCTGCTTGTCCACGAGCACCACGTTGTGGCCGCGCTTGGCGGCAATGAACGCCGCCTCCATGCCCGCAGGACCAGCGCCCACAACCAGTACGTTCTTGGCCTCGGCGGCAGGCTCGTAACCGGCCTCGTCGCGCTCAACATCGGGGTTGACGGTGCAGGAGATACGCTTGCCAAACATAATGCCGTTCAGGCAGCGCAGGCAGCCAATGCAGGGGCGGATATCGTCGGCGTTGCCGGCAGCGGCCTTATTGCAGAACTCGGCATCGCACAGATTGGCGCGGCCCATCATGCAGATGTCGGCAGCGCCGTCCTCGATCAGCTCCTCGGCGATCCAGGCCTCGTTAATGCGACCGACGGTGGCGACGGGAATGTTGACGTGCTTTTTGATCTCGCGCGAGCAGGCGGCATGCGAGGCCTGCTGGGTACCGGCGGCGGGAATTGCGGAGCCGCGCTTGATGGTGGTACCGCCCGACACGTGAATCATGTCGACGCCGGCCTTCTCCAAGCGACGCGAGACATAGATCATGTCGTTGAGGGTCAGGCCGCCATCGGTGTACTCATCGCCCGAGATACGAACGTCGATGATGAAGTCCTTGCCGCAGCGCTCACGAATCTCGGCGATGACCTCGAGCAAAAAGCGCATACGGGCGTCGAGCGAGCCACCATACTCGTCGGTACGCTTGTTGTAGAGCGGAGTCAAAAAGCCGCCGAGCATGCCGTGGGCGTGTGCCGCATGGACTTCAACGCCATCGACGCCAGCCTTCTGCATACGAACGGCAGCGTCGCCAAACTGATGCGTGAGCTCGTGAATCTCGTCGACCGTGATGGGGCGCGGTGCCTCGCGGGCATAGGACGGGCCCACAAAAGACGGAGCGATCAGGCGCGGCGTGCCCGGAATGTTAAAGGCCATGTAAGCGGGGTGGAAGAGCTGCGGCATGATCTTGCAGCCGTACTCGTGGACGGCCGCGGCGAGCTTTTCCCAGCCGGGGATAAACGTATCGTCGTAGCAGCACATGTCACCCGGCAGATAGGTATAGGTGGGCTCGACCGTCACGACCTCGGTGATGATCAGGCCCACGCCGCCCTTGGCGCGGGCACGGTAATGATCGACCAAATCGTCGGTCACATAGCCATGATCGGCCAGGTTCGTGGACACCGGCGGCATAAAGACGCGGTTCTTGACCTCGGTCGTACCGACCTTGATCGGGCTAAAGAGCATCGGGTAGGCGGATGACTCCATACAGGGTTCCTTTCGTTTGAGCCGCTCGGCGGCAGTTGCTAACGTACCTATCGTATCAGTATCCGCTGCATTCGCACTCGCTCGCACTCCCCACCTTCAATCCCGACCCTCACAAAAAAGTTGCGGTGGAATACGGAGTAGATGAGGCTTTTGACAGGCAAAACAGTCCGTATTCCACCGCAACTGATGGGCGGAGTGGAATTGAGGGCTCAGATAGTCAGTCATGCCCTCATCCGCCACTCCCTCACCTACAGCGCGCCGTCCAGCATAAGGTTCACCTTGAGCACGTTGACCGTGGGCTCGCCGAACACGCCCAGGAATCGGCCCTTGGTGCACTGGGCGATGATCTCGCGCACCTCGCCTTCGCTCTTGCCCGTGGCCTTCGCCAGGCGCGGTACCTGGTACTCGGCGGCATCGGGAGAGATATCGGGGTCGAGCCCTGAGCCGGAACACGTCACCAGGTCGACGGGCACGGCATCCATGCCGGCATCGGGGTTGAAGGCGCGAATCTTCTCGACGCGCGCGTCCACAAGCTGCCGGTACTCCTCACTCGCCGGGGACAAATTGGACGGGGTGCCGTAGGCCATGAGCCCGCCGTCCTCCCCCTCGACGATAGTCACGTTCTGGATGCGGCCCCACATGTGGTCCTCATCCTCGAAGTTCTGGCCGATCAGCTCGGAGCCCACAATCTTGTCGTCGACCTTGATGAGCGAACCGTTCGCCTGATACGGGAACGCAACCTGGGCGATGCCGGTCACGACGAGCGTATAGCCCAGGCCGCAGACAACGGTAAACAGCGCGAACACGCCCAGTGCGCGCGATGCAACACCTTTGAACATACAAACCTCCACTTACATAATGCCGCAGAACGCGAGCAGCATGTCGATGAGCTTGATGAATACGAACGGGGCAACGATGCCGCCCAGACCCCACACGAGCAGGTTGTGGGTCAGCAGCTGTCCGGACGGGACCTCGCGGTACTTAACGCCCTTCAGCGCGGCCGGGATCAGCGCGACGATAACGAGCGCGTTATAGATGATGGCCGAAAGAACCGCGGACAGCGGGCTTGCCAGACCGAGGATGTTGAGGGCGTCCAACCCGGGGTAGATCGGCGAGAACAGGGCCGGGATGATAGCGAAGTACTTCGCCATGTCGTTGGCCACCGAGAAGGTCGTGAGCGAACCGCGGGTCATGAGCAGCTGCTTGCCGATACGCACGACCTCGATGAGCTTGGTGGGGCTGGAGTCGAGGTCGACCATGTTGCCGGCCTCCTTGGCAGCCTGGGTGCCCGTGTTCATGGCCACGGCGACGTCGGCCTGGGCCAGAGCGGGCGCGTCGTTGGTGCCGTCGCCGGTCATGGCGACCAGGTGCCCCTCACGCTGGAACTCGCGGATCTTCTCGAGCTTGCCTTCAGGGGTGGCCTCGGCCAGGAAGTCGTCAACGCCGGCCTCGGCGGCGATTGCCGCGGCGGTGAGCGGGTTGTCGCCCGTCACCATGATGGTCTTGATGCCCATCTTGCGCAGGTCGGCGAACTTCTCCTTAACGCCGGACTTGATGATGTCCTTGAGGTACACAACGCCCAGCACGCGGCAGTTCTTGGTCACGACCAGCGGGGTGCCGCCGGCCTTGGCGATGCGCTCGACGGCCTCGTCGCACTCCTGGGAGAACACGCCGCCGGCTGCCTCCACATAGGTGCGCACGGAATCGGCAGCGCCCTTGCGGATCTCATTGCCCTCGTAGTTCACACCGGACATGCGGGTCGCCGCGGTGAAGGGGATGAACTCCATACCCTTATCCTCGAGTGTGCGGCCGCGCAGACCGAACTGCTCCTTGGCGAGCACGACGATGGAACGGCCTTCGGGGGTCTCGTCGGCCAGCGAGGAAAGCTGGGCGGCATCGGCCAGCTCCGCGGGATCGATGCCGTCGACCGGGATGAACTCGGCGGCTTGGCGGTTACCCAGGGTGATGGTGCCGGTCTTGTCGAGCATGAGGATGTCGACGTCGCCGGCGGCCTCGATGGCGCGGCCGGACATGGCCAGCACGTTGGCCTCGTTCAGACGGCTCATGCCGGCGATGCCGATGGCGGACAGAAGGGCGCCGATGGTAGTGGGAGCCAGGCACACGAGCAGCGCCACGAGCGTGGTCACGGCCGTGGGGTTGACCATGTCGTTAAGACCGACCGAGAAGCAGGAGTAACAATACAGGGCCAGCGTGACCAGGATAAAGACGATGGAGAGGGCCACCAGGAAGATCTCCAGAGCGATCTCATTAGGGGTCTTCTTGCGCGCGGCACCCTCGACCATCGCGATCATCTTGTCCAGGAAGCTCTGGCCGGGCTCACTGGAAATCTTGACGATGATCCAGTCGGACAGCACCGTGGTACCGCCGGTAACGGCAGAGCGGTCGCCGCCGGCCTCGCGGACTACGGGGGCGGACTCGCCGGTGATGGCGGACTCGTCAACGGAAGCAGCACCCTCGATGACGTCGCCGTCGCCGGGAATCTGCTCGCCGGCGCGTACGATCACCAGGTCGCCGCGCGTGAGCTCGGTGCCGGGAACGACGGTGAAGTGCTCCTTGTCCTCAACGGACTCGATGCGATGGGCCTCGACATCCTTCTTGGCCGCACGCAGGGAATCGGCCTGGGCCTTACCGCGGCCCTCGGCAAGCGCCTCGGCGAAGTTCGAGAACAGGTCGGTGAGCCACAGAATGACCGCGATGGCGACCACATAGTAGGTGGGCACACCCGCGTCCTGCACACCGAAAATGGAAGCGACGGCCAGGACGGAGGTCATGACGGCGGAAAGCCACACCAGGAACATGACCGGGTTTTGAATCTGGACGCGAGGATCCAGCTTGGCAAACGAGTCGCGGACCGCGCGGCCCATCATGTCTTTTTGCATAGTCATAAATCTGCGCCCTCCTTTACGCAATCATCTGGAAGAACTCGGCAACGGGGCCAAGCGCCAGGGCCGGGAAGAAGCTCAGGGCACCGATCAGCAGAACGATGAACACGAGCAGGAATACGAACATGCCGTTGGTGGTAGACAGGGTACCGGCGCTCTCGGCGACCTTACCCTTCTTGGCCAGCGAGCCGGCGATAGCCAGCGTACCGATGATGGGCATGAAGCGGGCGAACAGCGTCTCGAGGCCGAGCATGACGTTGATCCAGGGAATGTTGCAGTTCATGCCTGCAAACGCCGAGCCGTTGTTGCCGCCGCATGAGGTGAAGGCATACAGCACCTCGGAGAAGCCGTGCGCGCCACCGTTGTTGAGCTGGTCGGCAAGACCGGGCACCATGCAGGCGATGGCCGAGCACACCAGAATGGCAAACGGAGTTGCCAAGCACAGGACAACCGCCCAGCGCATCTCGCCCGGCTCGATCTTCTTGCCCAGGAACTCAGGCGTGCGTCCGACCATGAGGCCGGCGATGAACACTGTGAGGATGGCGAAGCCGATCATGCCGTACAGGCCGCAGCCCACGCCGCCGAAGACGACCTCGCCCAGAGCAATCTGGAGCATCTGGACAAAACCGCCCAGCGGGGTGTAGGAGTCGTGCATGGAGTTAACCGAGCCGTTGGAAGCAGCCGTCGTGAAAGCGGACCAGGTGGAAGAGGAGGCGATGCCAAAGCGGCTCTCCTTGCCCTCCATGTTGCCGCCGGCCTGGCCGTCGGTCATCTCGATATTGACCGCTCCGCCATCGGCCAGCTGCGGGGTGCCCGCATGCTCGTTGACGGCGATGATGCCGGTGAAGATCACCAGCAGGATGAACATGGCGGCAAAGATGGCCTTGCCCTGCTTGGTGTTCTTGACGCCGATACCGAAGGTGAAGCAACAGGCGGCCGGGATCAGCAGCAGGCTGGTCATCTCGATGATGTTGGTGAAGGCACTGGGGTTCTCATACGGATGGGCGGAGTTCACGCCGAAGAAGCCGCCTCCGTTGGTGCCGGACTGCTTGATGGCGACCTGGGGAGCCGCGGGACCCTGGGGCAGGAACTGCTCGGTGACCACGCGCGCGCCCTCGACAACCTTGCCGTCGACCTTGACCGCGTCGCCCTCGATCTGGGCGCCGTCGATGACGCTCCAGCCGCCGTCTGCATTAGGCTGAACAGCGACGGGCTCTACGAGCTCAGCCTTCTGAGCCGGCTGGAAGTTGGAGATGACGCCACCGGCAGCCAGGCAGATGCCGAACACGAGGTTCAGCGGGATGAGCACATACAGGACGGTGCGGGTGAGGTCGACCCAGAAGGAACCTAGACCCTGCTCCTTGACCTGACGGAAGCCGCGGATCAGCGCGAACATGACCGCGATACCGGTGCCAGCGGAAACGAAGTTCTGCACGGTGAGGCCCATGAACTGCACAAGGTAGGACAGGGTGGTCTCACCGGAATAGGATTGCCAGTTGGTGTTGGTTATGAAGGAAGCAGCCGTGTTGAACGACAGGTCCAATGACACACCCGGCAGGTGCTGGGGATTGCCTGGCAAGAAGGACTGAAGCGCCTGGAGTGCCACAAGAGCCACGAGGCCGATCCCCGAAAAGACCAGCACGCTCGCCAGATAGCGCCTACACCCCATCTGCTCTGCCGCGTCGATGCGAAGCAGACGATAGACGCCGCGCTCCACAGGAGCAATCACAGGCGACAGGAACGTATGCTCACCATCCATGATATGGGCCATGAACCGACCGAGCGGAACGGCCAGGACGACGAGCACGGCAAAGTACACGATGTACTGAATCGCAGCGTCCATAGTTTACGAATCACTCCTCATCAGAATGTAGATGTAATAGATAAGGAGTCCAATGCAGACGACTCCGATGATGGGAATGAGGATGTTCATTTACCGCCCCTTTCACGCGCGGCCCGATGTCTCGGACGCCTGCTCTCGCAAGCGTCTGGGGACAGTAAACGCTTCTAGGGATTAAAGAGGCGTGAGGGCTGGGGCTCACGACCTTAAGATGCCGTAAAGATGCAGGTAGAAAGCACTATTGCGGCTGCAGTGCGCCTATACTCGACCTCGCGAGCATACAGTGGCGTCCTCGCCGCATATGCACGCATGGACAACGCTTCAGAAAGGCTACGCTATGCAGCGCGACGCATCGGACACTCGCGTCAATCCAGACCTCATCCTCAAGGCAATTGAGAAAGACGAGGTCGCCGATGACGCTCGAACCAGCCGGGGACACCTCAAGATTTTCTTTGGCTACGCTGCTGGCACAGGCAAAACCTATGCAATGCTTCAAGCCGCCCACGCCGCCAAGCGGCGAGGTGTCGACGTCGTCGCGGGATACATCGAGCCGCACGAACGTCCGGCAACTGCCCATCTTGCACAAGGGCTTGAGAACGTGCTCTGTAAACTCATCGAGCACAACGGCATTGCGCTCAGCGAGTTCGATCTAGATGCGGCTATCGAACGCGCCCCTCAGCTCATCCTTGTCGACGAGCTCGCCCATACGAATGCGCCGGGGTCTCGCCACGACAAACGCTATCAAGACGTCGAGGAACTTCTACATGCGGGCATCGACGTCTATACGACCGTGAACGTTCAGCATATCGAGAGCCTAAACGACATGGTTGCATCCATCACCGGCGTTGTCGTGAGCGAACGAATCCCCGACCGTATCTTCGATGATGCCGACCAAGTCGAGCTCGTCGACATAGAGCCCGAAGACCTACTTGAGCGCCTTCGCGCCGGCCTCGTCTACCGTCCCGCACAAGCCGACCGAGCGCAACAGCATTTTTTTACCGTCGAGAACCTCACCGCACTCCGAGAAATCGCGCTGCGCCGCTGCGCCGATCGCACCGGCCACCTCACAGACGCCGCACGCGTGCTGGGAAACCGTGACTACTACACCAGGGAGCGTATCTTAGTCTGCGTCTCCCCGGCGCCGACCAATCCCCGCATCGTCCGTGCCGCCGCACGCATGGCGAAAGCGTTTCGCAGCGAGCTCGTCGCCCTGTTCGTAGAGAGCCCGCGCACGCAAGCCATGAGCGATGATGAGCGCGCCAAGCTTGCAGCCAATATCGCCCTAGCCGAGCAGCTCGGAGCACATATGGAAACCGTCTATGGCGACGACATCGCGTTTCAGATTTCCGAGTTCGCGCGCCTGTCGGGTATTTCGAAGATCGTCATGGGGCGCACGGGTGAGCGCAGCAGCGTCCGTCAGGCCCTCTTCGGCCGCAAATCTCTCGTAGAACAGCTCATAACATTCGCCCCGAACCTCGACATTTACATCATTCCAGAACAGTCGACTCCGCCCTCCCGACCCAAAGGACGCCGCCATGCGCTCGCCCCGCAGCCGCCCAGCAGCCGAAACGTGCTTCGCACGCTGGCCCTCTCTCTTGCCGCCACGGCGATCGGCACGGCTTTCCGCCATCTGGGATTTGCCGATTCCAGCATCATATCCCTCTATATCCTCACGGCCCTGCTGACCGCCGTCACCACGACGGGGCGTATCTGCACGATCGTATCGAGCGTGCTCTCTGTAGTGCTTTACAACTTCTGCTTCGTCACACCTCTGTTTTCGCTCGCCAGCTACGACCGAAGCTATCTGGTCACGTTCGGCATCATGTTCGCTACCGCTATGGTCGCCGGCGAGTTAACTGCGCGCATCGCCGACAACGCCCGTACATCCGCCGAGAACGCATTCAAAACGCGCGTACTCCTCGAAACGAACCAGCTCTTGCAGCAAGCCCATAGCGCGGAGGAGTGCGCCCGCGTCGCCATGAACCAACTCGTCAAACTGCTAAAACTCGACGTGGTCTTCTACCCCGCCGAACACGGCACGCTCGGCAAGGCGCTCTATGAGTCCGCTGGCACCGAAAACCGATCCGCGTCGCTGCTCACCGACTACGAGCGCGCCGTTGCAACCTGGACCTACACCAACAACAAGCGCGCGGGCGCAAGCACGCGGACCCTGCCTGAGGCGCGCTGTCTCTACCTCGCGGTTCGCACCGGCGACAAGGTATTCGGTGTCATCGGTATCGCCCTGGAGGGGCGCGAGATCGAAGCCTTCGAGCATTCGATCGTCCTATCTATCGTAGGTGAATGCGCCTTGGCGCTCGAAAGCGATCGGGCGGCGCAAGAGCGCGAAGAGGCTGCGGTCTTGGCGAAAAACGAGCAGCTGCGCGCCAACCTTTTGCGCTCCATCGGCCACGATTTGAGGACACCCCTCACGGCTATATCCGGATCTGCGGCAATCCTTCGGAAGAGTGACGAGAAGCTCAGCCTCGAACAACGCTGCGATCTTGCCGATGCCATCTACGACGACTCCCTCTGGCTTATCGATACCGTGGAGAACCTCCTCGCCATCACACGCGTCAAGGACGGCACCATTCGCCTCAACTTAACATCCGAGCTCATCGACGAGGTCATCGAGGCCGCCCTCAGCCATGTCGCCCAAGCATCGCATGGACGTACCGTCACCATCGACCACACTGACGACATCCTGCTGGTACGCATCGACGTCCATCTCATCATGCAGGTGCTTACGAATCTCATCATGAACGCTTTCAAATACACGCCCGAGGACTCGACTGTCACCATCAGCGCACGTCGCGAGGGTGCGTTCGTCGTGGTGGACGTCGCAGACGATGGGCCGGGTGTGGCAGACTGCGACAAGCCTCATATCTTTGAGCGCTTCTTCACCTCAAGCAATACGCGGCCCGTGGATTCGCGTCGAAGCATCGGCCTTGGGCTGTCACTCTGCCGTTCCATCGTGGAGGCGCATGGCGGTGTCATCGAAGTTCGCGACAACCACCCCCGTGGGGCCGTCTTCCGTTTTACCCTGCCCGCCGAGGAGATCGAGATTCATGAATAATGCCGCTAAGCCACGCATCCTCCTGGTCGAAGATGACCCGACCGTTCAAAACCTCGTTTCGACCGCGCTTGACCTCCACGGCTATGTCGTGAGCAAGGTTTGCAACGGCCAGGCCGCCATCATGGATGCGGTGTCGCACGGCCCCAGCCTCATCATGCTCGACCTCGGCCTTCCCGACATTGACGGTATCGAGGTCATCACGAAGATCCGAAGCTGGTCGGCAGTCCCCATTATCGTCATTTCGGCGCGCACCGAAGATTCCGACAAGATTGCAGCACTTGACGCAGGGGCAGACGACTACCTCACCAAGCCCTTTTCTGTGGATGAGTTGCTCGCGCGCGTACGTGCGAATTTGAGGCGCTCCTCGATGGCGTCGAGCGAGTCGACAGAAGCGAGCACGTTCGACAACGGTCCGTTGCATATCGACTACGCCGCGGGATACGCGACGAAAGACGGACGCGAGCTCTCGCTCACCCCAACCGAGTACAAATTGCTCGTCCTTCTAGCGAAAAACGTCGACAAGGTGCTTACCCACACCTTCATCACCCGCGAGATATGGGGCACGAGCTGGGACAGCGATCTGGCGAGCCTGCGCGTGTTCATGCGCACCCTGCGCAAGAAGATCGAGGCAGACCCCTCTCACCCCAAGATGATTCAGACGCACATGGGTGTCGGGTACCGCATGCAGCGTCTCTAGCCCACCCCATAAAAAGTTGCGGTGGAATACGGAGTAGATGAGGCCTTTGACAGCCAAAACAGTCCGTATTTCACCGCAACTGATGGGCGGGATGGAGTTAGAGGCCCAGGTAGGCAATCATACCTTCGACGGCGAGTTTGGCACCAGCTACGGCATGAACCACGGTGAGCGGGCCGTTGACCACGTCGCCGGCGGCAAAGACGCCAGGCACGGTAGTCATGCCATACTCGTCGACCGAAAGCAGGCCGCGATGGTCGGTCTCCAGACCGCCCGTTGTAAGCACGAGCTTGTCCTTGGGCACTTGAGACGCCGCAATCACAACCGTGTCGGCGGACACGTGATCGAGTTCTTCCTCGTAGCCCACCACGTTGTTGTCCTCGTCAAAGATAGCCGTCTCGAACACCGGACCGTTGTCGTCGATGGCGCAGATCGCCTTGCCGCACACAATCTCGGCACCGTCAAGCTCGGTCAGCTCCACCTCGTCATCGATGGCAGAGATATGGCGCGATCGGGCGTACACGGTAACCTTGCGAGCACCCGAGCGCAGGGCCGTGCGGGCAACATCCATGGCCACATTGCCGGCGCCGATAACCGCCACGTTCTGCCCGATTGCCACGCTCGTGGGATCGACCAGATAGTCGATACCAAACAGCACATTGCCGCGCGACTCGCCGGGAATACCCAGCTTTCGAGCTCGCCAGGTGCCGGTACCAACAAAGACCGCATCGTAGCCGTCGCGCAGCAAGTCGTCGATGTGGAGCGCACCGCCGATGGTGGTCGAGGGGCGAACGCGCACGCCGAGCGAGCACATCACGTGGCGGTACTTTTGCACGAGCGAGCGCGGCAGACGGAACTCGGGGATACCGTACTCCAGCACGCCGCCGATCTCGGGCCGCTGCTCAAAAACAGTGACGGCGCAACCCAGCTGCGCCATCTTAATGGCCACGGTCATGCCGGCAGGGCCGGAGCCGACCACGGCGACCTGTTTGCCGCACGACGGCACGGGTTTCCACTCTTTGCGGTCCAAATACGCCGTAGAGATATAGTTCTCGATGCTCGAAAAATGCACGGGCGCGCCCTTTCGGCCCTGGATGCACGCGCCCTCGCACTGGCCCGAATGGTTGCACACCATGGAGCAGACCGCACTCATCGGGTTATTCTGGAACAGCAGCTCGCCCGCCTCTTGCAGACGGCGCTGCTTAAAGAGGTCGATAACCTGCGGAATGGGCGTCTGCACCGGACAGCCCTTTATTTGACAGAACGCCTTTTTGCAGCCCAGACAGCGATTTGCTTCCTCAACGATGTGGATAGCCACGCAATTCCCCTCTATCGACCTGGACGAAATCGGCTTCTTAAACCAATTTGCCCGAATTTATAACCATAGATACGTCAACAGTGCGGAAAAGGGCACCGAAAGGCATCTCACAAACGCGCAGTAGCAACCCTTCCCTCGCACGGAGCCACTGTGCAGCCCCGTCATCGAGATCAAAAGATTCGCCACCCCTACGAATGGCGAATCTCTCTACAGGCAGACGCCGTCTTTCCAGATACTGATCTCGTGGCAACCGCGGCGCTCGGCACTCGTTAGCTTACCGCTCGCTGTATCCAGTACCAGCTGATACAGGTCGCGGGCAGCCTCGTCGAGTGTGCGTTCGCCTGTGGCAATCACGCCGGCGTTAAAGTCCATCCAGTTGGCCTTGTGGTCGCACAGACGCTGATTGGTGAACACCTTGAGGGTGGGCGCCGGTGCACCAAACGGCGTGCCGCGTCCAGTCGAGAACAGAATCACGTGACAGCCAGCAGCCGTCAACGCCGTGGTGGATACCATGTCGTTGCCCGGGCCGCACAGCATGTTCAGGCCATGCTTGGTGACCTGACCGGCATACGGCAGCACGTCGACGATGGGTGCGGAGCCGCCCTTTTGCACGCAGCCGCAACTCTTGTCCTCGAGCGTGGTGATGCCACCGTCCTTGTTACCGGGACTCGGGTTCTCGTAGACCACCTCACCATGGCTAATAAAGTAATCCTTAAAACCGTTAAGCATGTCAGAGGCAGCGTTAAAGACCTGCTCGTTCTCGCAGCGATCGAGCAGGATGCTCTCCGCGCCAAACATCTCGGGCACTTCGGTGAGCACCGACGTGCCGCCACGGGCGACGACCATATCGCTCACGCGACCGATCGTGGGGTTGGCGGTAATGCCCGAAAGACCGTCAGAGCCGCCGCACTTAAGACCAATAACCAGCTCTGAGGCCGGAATGGGCTCACGCTTGGCCTGCTTGGCCAGGTCAGCCAGCTCGGACAGAATCTTGTGGCCCTCGATCTGCTCGTCGGCTACATCCTGGCAGGTGAGAAAACGAACGCGCTCGTGATCGAAGTCACCGAGCTCGTCGAGCACCTGCTGATGCGTGCAGTTCTCGCAACCGAGCGACAAGAACAGCACGCCCGCGGCGTTTGCGTGACGCGACAGCGCCACCAACAGACGACGGGTCTGGGCATGGTCGGCGCCGGTCTGTGAGCAACCGAACGGATGCGGGAAGTAATAGACGCCCTCCAACGAGCCCTCGACCAGGTCCTGAGTCTGCTCGCACATGGCACGAGCGACTTCGTTGACGCAACCGACGGTGGGAATGATCCAAAGCTCATTGCGCGTGGCGGCACGACCGTCGGCACGGCGGAAGCCCATAAAGGTCTCGGCCTCGACCGGCTCAACGACCGGATGTGTCGGATTGTAGGCGTACTCGATCTCACCCGAGAGGTTGGTCTTCACGTTGTGCGTGTGCAGCCACTGGCCGGGCTGAATGTCCTTCGTCACGTGGCCGATGGGAAGACCGTACTTGATGACATCCTCACCGGCTGCAATGGCGCGCACGGCCATCTTGTGACCCTGCGGGATATCCTCCGCGGCAACGACCTCGCCCACGCCGGGAACCTCGACGGCAGCACCCTTGGCGAGCGGCGACAGCGCAACGATGACGTTGTCGGCCGGATTGATCTGGATAGTGTTCATTACAAAGAGTCCTAACCCTACAGGTTGAGCAGAAGTCGAGTGACGCCCGCCAGTTACCCGGCGGGCGTACAGAAGGATTTAGGCCTGAGCGTTCGCGAACGCCTGCTTGACGCCCTCGGAGCGCACGACGGCGAGAGCGTTGACGACAAACTCCTCCAGGCCGGCGATCTGCGTAAGATCCTCGCCCCACATTTGCTCGTTGGAGAGCACATCGTGCACCAGCTCGGCGTCGTCGGCGCCGGCGTGAGCAGCGTAGAAGTCGAGCACAAAGGCGTCGTCCTGAGCGGTGAACTCGGTGCCGTCGGAGCGACGCAGGTGCAGGCCGTCGCCCTCGCGGGACACGAGCTCCTGCGTGTAGAAGGAGATGAGCGTGGCCAGGCTCGTCGCCAGGCACTTGGGCAGGTTGCCGGTCTCGGCAGCGTAGTCCTTGAGCGTAGGCAGGTCGCGGGCACGCCACTTAGCCGTGGAGTTGAGGCAGATGGAGAGCAGCGCGTGGTCGATAAACGGGTTGTCGAAGCGGTTCTCAACAGCGGCGGCAAAGGCCTTGCAGTCCTCGACATCCAGGTCGGCGGCAAGCGTCGGAATGACCTCGTCGTAGAGCATAGTGTTCATGAAGCCGCGGACGGTCTCGTCGTGCATGCAATCGCGCACGATATCAAAGCCGGCAACCCAGGAACCCGGGACAAAGGCGGTGTGGGCGCCGTTGAGGATGCGGACCTTGCGCTTCTTGTACGGGGTGACGTCGGGGGTCACAAAGACACCCGGCAGACCGGCCTTCACGAAGGGCAGACGCTCCTTGAGCGATTCGTCACCCTGGATGCCCCACATCTGGAAGGGCTCACGCACGGCCAAGAACGGATCTTCATAGCCCAAGCGCTCGGCCACGGCAGCGGCCTCCTTGGGATCGCGGATGCGACCCGGAACGATGGTGTCGACGAGCGTGGTGCAGACGGTGCAGTCGTTGGCCATCCACTGCGAAAACTCGTCCTCCCAGCCCCAGTCGCTCACGTACTGGTTCATGATGCGCAGCAGCTCCTCGCCGTTATGGTCGATGAGCTCGCAGGCGAGCACGATGACGCCCTGCTTGCCGGCAGCCCAGCGGGCATGGAGCACCTGGGCAAGCTTGGCAGGGAAGCTCGCGGGGGGCATGTCGTCGGCCTTGCAGGACGGATCGTAGGCGATACCGGCCTCGGTGGTGTTGGAGACGATAATCTCCAGGTCGTCGGAAACGGCGACCTCCATCATGGCACGGTAGTCAGCCTCGCGATACGGATTGAGGCAACGGCTGCAGGCGCTGATCACGCGGGAATCGTCAACCGTGTCACCGTTCTCCTTGCCGCGCACCAGTACGGTGTACAGGCCATCCTGGGCATTGATACCATCGGCGAAATCGAAGGCGCCGCTGATGGGCTGCACCATGACGACCTTGCCGTTCCAACCGGTGGCCTCGTTGCCCATATCGAAGAAACGATCGACGAAGGCGCGCAGGAAATTGCCCTCGCCAAACTGTAGGACCTTCTCGGGGGCGTCCTTGGGCAGCACGTAGCCCTCGTAGCCGATCTTCTCGAGCGTCTCGTAGCTGATGTTATTCATAGAGGTTTTCCTCTCAACTCAAGTCCCGGTACGGCATCGCCGCACCGGGTTGCATTCATGATTTTTCAAGCAGCGGAGCTATTTATCGATCGTCTCGATAGTGCTCTCGCCGATCTTGCCGCGCTCCCAGCGACCATTCGACAGGTCGTTGGAAATGGAATTGAACTTCTTCTCGGTAATGTCGTAGAGAGCGAAGATAATCAAGGCTGCTACCAGAAGGGCGCAGGCGGGATAAATCGTCAGAGCGCCCTTGATGCCAAGCAGCGTGGCAGCCGTCTGGGGCTTATTTGCCACATATCCGGTAAGGGCAAGGATGCCGCCGGAAATGATCGCGGCAAGGGATTGCGCAAGCTTACGAGAAAAGTTGAACGCGGCGTAGGTCGTACCCTCCTTGCGGATTCCCGTGTGCCATTCACCGTAATCGATAACATCGGAAACCAGGTTCCAGGTGATACCGTTGGGGATGGCAAGCGCGACGTAGCCGATGGTGACGAAGATGATGAACGTCACGGTATTGGTCGGCAGGATGAAGTTGAGGCCGTTTGCCACAGCGCCGACGATAAAGCAGGCGACGCACGTGCGCTTCTTACCGAAATGCTTGACGAGCGTCGGGATGGCGAGAATGGCGACAACCGACGTTCCGATCATGATGCCGTTGACAACGGGCTGCAACGCGATGTTACCCAGGTTGTACTGGCAGAAATACACCATCATGGTGTTGTTGGTGTTCATGGCCGAAATGGTAAACAGCGTAAGCAGGATAACTGCTCCCAGGTTCTTGTTGGTGAAAACGACCTTGAAATACGTGCTGAATGCGCTCGACTTCTTGCCGGCCTTTCCCGCAGCCTTCTCCTCGGCCTGTCGATCGATACGGATATGCTCGCGCGTTCCTAAAAAGCAGATGGCGAATCCGGCGATGCCGCACAGTCCCATGACGACAGCTGCAATCGTATAGCCGTGCGGATTGCCGTCGAGCGTGTCGCCACCCGCAAAGAACAGGACCAATGGGATGAACGCTACGCCCGTGATGAGCTGTGCGCAAAGCGAACCGGCCTGGCGCGTTGACGCCATGTGCGCGCGGTCATCGACGTCACGCGTCATTACCGTGGCCAGAGATCCGTACGGCACGTTGGTGAAGCTGTATACGACGCCCCAGATCATGTAAGTTATCAGCGCATAGGCAATTTTACCTGCCATGGGAATATCGGGCGCAGTGAAGGTCACCACGGTTAGAACGGCAAGGATCACGGCCGAAACCATCATGACCGGACGAAACCGACCGTGCTTGCCAATCTTCTTTCTACCGTCGACGAATGCACCGGCAATCGGGTCCATGAACGCATCGAAAATCTTGGTGACGGCGAAAATCAGGCTCACTACGCCTGGCGAAATCAGACAGATGTCAGTGTAGAACTTGGTCAGATATGCTTGACCAAGATCGAACATGAATCCGTTGCCCAAATCGCCAAAGCCATAGCAGATTTTCTCACGCCAGCTCAGCTTGATATCCTGCGAGCTCTGCATCGATCTCGAATCCGCCTGAGCAGACACGATCTGCTCGTTTTTCTGTTGCCCTGTTACCATATGGTCCCTCCCCTTTGCAACCGATTTCACCAATCGGAGCACATACAGATCTATGCCTCGGCGGTGTCCAGATCGAAGCCAAAGTAGCGAACGGAATTGTTGTAGCTGATATCGCGCACGATGGTGCCCAGCAGCTCCATGTCGGCCGGATACTTGCCCTGCTCAACCCACTCGCCGATCACGCTACACAGCACGCGACGGAAATACTCGTGGCGCGGGTAGGACAGGAAGGAGCGGGAGTCGGTGAGCATGCCGACAAAGTTGCCCAGGACGCCCTCGTTAGCCAGAGCCGTGAGCTGCTCGCGCATACCGACCTCGTTGTCGTTGAACCACCAGGCGGAACCGTTCTGGATCTTACCGGCGGTCGGAGCCTCCTGGAAACAGCCCATCACGGTATCGATCATGGTGTTGTCGATGGGGTTCAAGCTATACAGGATGGTCTTGGGCAAGCCGCAGGTCTCCTGGATGGAGTTGAGGAAATCGGCGAGCTGGTCGGACGGCGTGTAGTTGGAGATGCAGTCGTAACCGGTGTCGGGACCGAGCTTGGCGAACATGGCACGGTTGTTGTCGCGCTTGCAGCCAAAGTGCAGTTGCATGACCCAGCCCAGGCGGACATACTCGCCCGCGACAAACTGCATAAAGGCGGTCTTGTACTTGAGGACCTCTTCCTCGGTGAGCGGCTCGGCAGCCAGGCCCTTGGCAAAGATGGCCTCAATCTCATCGGCGGTAGCCGGGACATACATAACGTAATCGAGTGCGTGGTCGGAGGCGCGGCAGCCCAGCTCGTGGGCAACATCGTAGCGCTTGGAGATGGCGGACTTCATGCCCTCAAAGTCGCTGACCTCAACGCCGGCAACCTCGGAAAGGTGCTTGCAGTAGTCGGCGAACTCCTGGCCGCGCTCGATGCGCAGAGCGGCGTCGGGGCGCATGGCGGGAACGACCTGAACGTCAAAACTGTCATCGGCGGCAATCTTCTTGTGCCACTCAAAGCTGTCGGCGGGGTCGTCGGTAGTGCAGATCATGCGGACGTTGGACTGCTTGATCAGGTTGCGGCAGGTAAAGCTGGCCTCGGCGAGCTTGGCGTTGGCAAGGTCCCAGACCTCCTGGGCAGTCTTGCCGTTGAGGACGCCCTCGTAGCCAAAGTAGCGCTTAAGCTCCAGGTGGCTCCACTCAAAGACGGGGTTGCCAACGCAGCGACCCAGGGTCTCGGCCCACTTTTGGAACTTCTCGCGAGCAGGGGCGTCGCCAGTGATAAAACGCTCGTCGACGCCGTTGGCGCGCATCAGGCGCCACTTGTAGTGGTCGCCGCCCAGCCAAACCTCGGTGATGTTCTCGAAACGCTTGTCCTCCCAGATCTCCTTGGGAGAAATGTGGCAATGGTAGTCAACGATGGGCATGCCCTCGGCAAAGCTGTGGAACAGTTCCTCGCCGGTCTTGGTGCTCAGCAGGAAATCCTGATCGTCCATGAAGTTTTTCATCAAACAACCCCTTTGTTTGCGGAGCGGGCGCACAATACGCTCGTCATCCTCTAGGTGAACGTTCACCATACTAATCCATTACGACTCAAAAGGTGAACGTTCACCTAACTACCATGGGGTAAACGGTAGGTTTTGACCGATTAACGGTTGCCGAGCCATGGATCCTGCGTTGAAGCGGCACAAAGAAAGGCCGCTGACGGCAGATTCGCCATCAGCGGCCTTCGAAACAATTTTTCGATCCCCTGCCAAAAAATACGCGGCAAGTAGGGAACTCCCTAAACGCATTAGATTCCGGCGAGCTCGCAGTAACGATCGACGTTGCTGGCAAACACCATCTCAACAGCCCCCTTTTGCACAGGCTCCGCCGGTGTCTTCCCCCACAGCAGGTAATCGCCTAAGGTCTTGGCGCCACGATATGCCAGACTCACCGGATCCTTGTAGACGATGTTGGTAAAGATGCCCCGACGCAAAGCCAGCGCACTTTCTGGGAACAGGTCGTTGCCAATCACCATTACTTCGCCGGCCTTGTTAGCCGAGACAAGCGCATCGGCAATCAGCTCAGAGCCCACGGCGAACACGCTGCAGATCAACTCGGGGGCTTCCGATGACCTTAGACGCTGGTTGAGCTCGTGCTCGAGCTGCTTGACCTGGGCATGAGCACCGGTCAGATCCTCGACCTGCCAGGGAACATTGTGCTCGCGAAGGTAATTGTGGAAGGCACGAGCGGTCAAATAGTGCGAGTCGGTATAGGGGTCGCCCGCCAATAAAAGCACGCGGGTATCGATCCCAGAAGCGTGAACCAGGTTGGCTGCCTGCTCGGCCATCAGGCTTCCCGCTGTGGAGTAGTCGGCCAAACTAGCGCCCAGACGATCGAGGTGAGGGCGGTCGCCGTCAACGAGCTCAATCGTCACGCCCGCCTCGGCGATCTGCCCCAAAAGCTCAGTCGCACGATCGTCGCCCGGCGCATAGGCGAGCAAACCATCAATCTTCTCGCCCACCTGCAGACGCTCGTCGATTTGCTCGAGTGCATCAGCGTAGCCGCCCACGCCAAATTCAACGCGTTCAACGGTAATGCCCTGGTCGATGACCTCTTGCTCAAAGCGATTGCAGCCTTCCCATAGGTAACGATAGAAATAAGCGCCCTCACGCGATGCGCACGGCAGACAAAACAGCAGATTGATGTCCTTACGACGCAGGCTCGAAGCACTCGTGTTGCGGTGATAGCCCATCTCCTCAGCCTTAGCATTAACCTTGGCACGCACAGACTCGCTCACGCCGGCCTTGCCCGTAAGGGCCTTATGCACGGTGTTAATGGAAACGCCAAGCTCGGCGGCTATGTCCTTCATGGTGACGCGTGCGCTCATAGGGTTACTCCGGTACAGACGGGCAGCTAATAAACAATTCAGTTAACGATACCCCAAAAAATGCATGTCTACTCGCCGCACTCACGCTCGAATGTGTAAAAAGCCCCGCGAACGGATGCTCGCGGGGCGTTCAAGATACCCAGTTGTTTATTTGACACCGCGGCCTAAATTCTCGGCCACTTTGTCGACGCCTTTCAGCGCGGCGCACGTCTTTTTGTTGGAGCAATGCCCCGTGCAAGCGCCGCCCTGAGCGCAGTCGGCGCAAGTGCCCTTGCGGTAGATGCGCACGCATACCGCGACAAACGCAATACCGATAACAGCCAGTACAACAATATCGATAGGTGCCATAGCAAGCCTCCTCTAGTTAACCATCACTTACTTTACCCTATTCTCCACCTACCAAAACGGGACAGGTTTATTTTGGTTGGTTTTATCTGCGGAAACGCCACATCTCCCCCACCAAAAAGCCCGAGTGTCGCTGGGACACCCGGGCTCGTGGAAAGGGGTTAATCCTTATTCGGACTTAAGCGGAAACTGCGGCGGAAGCAGTGTTGGTCTCGTCCTCGTCGGTCCAAGCATGCTTGGGCATGGGACGGAAGATCTGTAAGAGCATCGCAACCAGCAGTACAACGGCGACAATCGTCCAGAAACCAAACTGTCCCAGCACGAACAGGTTGTAGAACTGATTGATGAACAGGCCGATCACCCAAGCGAAGAGGCACTCGTAGCCGATAGCAATCGCGGTCCACTTGCCGGAGTCCATTTGGTTGCGGATGGTACCCATGGCGGCAAAGCACGGAGCGCACAGCAGGTTGAAGGCACCGAATGCCACGCAAGCGCCCATGGTCGGGAACATACCGGCAAATGCGGTCCACAGGCTCGGATCGGTCTCGCCGGCATCGGCAACGGACAGCAGCGAGCCAGCAGTGGCGACGACGTTCTCCTTGGCGACGAGGCCCGAGACGGTCAGCGCGGTTGCCTGCCAGGTGCTAAAGCCGAGCGGGGCGAAGATCCAAGCGACCAGGTTGCCGAGCATGGCAAGCACGGAGTAGTCCATGAACTCCTCGGGGATGCCGTCCATCGCAGGCAGGAAGCCAAAGGAACCGTTGTAGCTACCAAAGTTAGACAGGAACCAAACCACGACAGTGGACGCGAAGATGACCGTGCCGGCCTTCTTGATAAAGGCCCAGCAGCGCTCCCACACGTGCAGCGCCCAAGAGCGGATCGCCGGGAAGTGGTAGGCAGGAAGCTCCATAACGAACGGCGTCGGGCGGCCGGCGAAGAGCTTGGTCTTTTTGAGCATGAGGCCCGAGGCGATGACGGCAAAGACACCCAGGAAGTAGAAGAGCGGGCTGATCCATGCGGCAGTGGTAGAAGAATCGCCGATGATGGAACCCATGAGCAGGGCGATGATCGGCAGCTTAGCGCCACAGGGAATAAACGTGGTGGTCATGACCGTCATGCGGCGGTCCTTCTCGTTCTCGATGGTCTTGGTAGCCATGACGCCGGGGACGCCGCAGCCCGAGGACACGAGCATGGGGATAAAGGACTTACCGGACAGGCCAAAGCGGCGGAACACGCGGTCCATGATAAAGGCGACGCGGGCCATATAGCCGCAGTCCTCCAGGAAGGACAGCATGACGAACAGCAGGAACATCTGCGGGACGAAGCCGAAGATGGCACCCAAGCCGCCGACGATACCGTCACAGACCAGCGAATCGACCAGGCCACCGTCCTCGGTGCCGCCCGCCACAAGGGCGTCGTGGACCATGGTGGTGATACCCGAGACATACGGACCATACTCCGCCGGGTCAACCGAATCGGCAGCGTCACCCGCAGCCTCGACAGCTGCGTCATAGGCATCGCGGCCCTGACCGAGCACGTACCAGCCGTCGGTACCGAAGAGCTGGTCGTTGGTGAAGTCGGTCACCGTACCGCCCAAGGTAGAAACGGCGATGTAATACACGCAGAACATGATGACCACAAAGATCGGCAGGCCCAGGATACGGTTGGTAACCACGCGGTCGATCTTCTCGGAGGTGCTCATCTTGGCCGGGGCCTTGGTGAGGCACTCGTCGATGATGTGCGCGATCACGCCGTAGCGCTCACCGGTGATGATGGACTCGGCGTCATCATCGCAGTCCTGCTCGCACTGAGCGACCAGCTCTTCGACGCGAGCGGCCTTCTCCTTGGTGAGGTTGATGAGCTTGCAGGCGTCCGCATCGCGCTCGAACAGCTTGACGGCATAGTAGCGGCGCTTGTTGGCGGGGACGCTTGCCGGAAGGTTGTTTTCGATGTGGTCCAGAACGTCCTCGATAGAGGAATCGAACTTGTGCTCCGGCACCTGACCCCTGGAAGCAGCGGACTTCTTAACCTGCTCGAAGAGTTCCTTGATGCCCTTGTTCTTAAGAGCGGAAATCATCATAACCGGGCAGCCGAGCTTCTTGGAAAGCTTGTCGGTGTCGATCTTGTCGCCGTTCTTCTCGACCAGGTCGGCCATGTTGAGGGCAACGACCACGGGCAGGCCGGTCTCGATGACCTGAAGTGCCAGGTACAGGTTGCGCTCGAGGTTGGTGGCATCGACGACTTGGACGACAACATCGGGCTCGCCGCTCATGAGGTAATCGCGCGAGCATTGCTCCTCGGGGCTGTAAGGGGAAAGCGAGTAGATGCCAGGGAGGTCCGTGATGGTAACGTTCTTGTCGCTTAGGAGCTTGGCCTCCTTTTTCTCAACCGTGACGCCGGGCCAGTTGCCAACGTAGCCGTTGGCGCCGGTGATCAGGTTGAAAAGCGTGGTCTTGCCGCAGTTGGGGTTACCCGCCAGCGCGACATGGATCTGAGAATCCGCCATTCAATCCTTCTTCCTTGTGTGCCTGCGCTGCTTTCTCCGCGCAGGCTGGATAATGTGCTTCAAAGATGCTGCATTAAGTTAGAAAAACCTAACTTTATCTGCAGAAATATGCGCCAAGAGTCCTTACTGGACCTCGACGACGGCGGCCTCCTCCTTGCGGATGGAAAGCTCGTAGCCGCGCACGTTGATCTCGACCGGATCACCGAGCGGTGCAACCTTCACGACCTTGAACGAAGTGCCCTTGATGAGCCCCAGGTCCATAAGGTGGCGGCGAAGCGCACCCTCACCGTGAAGCTTGACGATGGTGGAGCTCTCGCCCACCTTAACGTCACCCAACGTCTTCATCCTCTTGTCCCCCTTTCGGTTTTTATGAAATGCTGCGGACTAACCGACGGTCATGATGTGCATGGCAACCTTGGAATCGATGCCAAAGCGTGCGCCCAGCACCGTAACGATGATATTGGCGCCGCTCGAGCTCACCACGTGGATTTCGCTGCCCTCGACAAAGCCGAGGTCCTTGAGGTGGTGCTTCATATCCTCATTGCCCTTTACACGAGACACGCGCACGGTTTCGCCCGCTTTTACCATCGAAAGCGGCATGGCCGGCATCTGCGGTCCGCAAGACATGAGTGGCTCCTAACGTCAGTTCGTCCTCAACATCGACGCGGTAAAAGTTAACCACGCCTATGTTCGCTATAGTAAACTAACACGTGGTTAACTTTTTGGAAAGGGTCCCCATTCAGATTTCGAAAAAGTTTTCTATACGAAACAAAAGAAGCACCACAAAGACCATCTCTTTGCGGTGCCTTGTCATACCAATTTATGCAACAAAGGGGACTGTCCCCTTGTCACATTGATGCGCTTAGAGCGAGAGGTTTCTGATCGACGTGACGCAGGAGGCCTCATCCACGCCCGAAACGCGGAACACGACGTCTTCGCCACATTCGCCGCAGAGTGCCATGAGCCCTATAACGTCGCGGCCATCGGTGTAGCGGTCACCAATCGAAACCGACACGTCACTACGGTGCTTGGCAATGATGTCATAGAGCAGCGCAACCGGGCGGGCATGTAATCCCAACGGATCTTTAATCGTCTTCGTAAACTCGACCATGTCCCCTCCCGCGACATCGCACATCGGCCGGCAAAACCCAGCCACGTGGTAGTTATTGTAGCGTTAGATGCTTGTTGAGGGCGGGACGGAAATCGCATCCCATTTCGAGCGTCAATGATGGGACACAGTTTCCGCCAGAAGGCTCAACCGGAAAGTGCGACCCGTTATTTGGCTGGATTCTGGGACGCAATTTCCCAAAGGGACCTGTTTGGGAAACTGCGACCCGTTTTGGACGCAAATTCTGGGACGCAGTTTCCGCGACGCCCGGTCAACCTATGCCCTCGCAACACCCACGCATAAAAAACGAGGGAAGGCCCGCGTCCTTCCCTCGTTACGGGCAATATGTAGCCGCTTGCCTACATCAGGCGCAGGCTGACGTCCTTGAGCTGGGCGCCACTAACGGCACTCGGAGCGCCCGACATAAGGTCGGAGCCGCTGGCCGTCTTGGGGAACGCCATGACGTCGCGGATGGAGTCGGAGCCGGTGAGCAGCATGCACACGCGGTCCAGGCCCAGAGCGAAACCGCCCATCGGGGGCGCACCAAACTTGAGCGCCTCCATGAGGAAGCCGAACTGAGACTCGGCACGCTCCTCGGTAAAGCCCAGGAGCTTGAGCATGGACATCTGCATCTCGGCGTTGTGGATACGCATACCGCCGCCGCCGGCCTCAAAGCCGTCCATGACAAAGTCGTAGGTGCAAGAACCGGCTGCCAGCGGATCGGCCTCGATCTTGGCGATGTCGGTCTCGGTCGGCAGGGTAAAGGGCTGGTGCTCGGCTGCATAGGCCTTGCGGTCCTCATCCCAGTGGAACAGCGGGAAGTTGACGACCCACAGGAAGTCGTGGCCCTCGCGCTTGATCTCGAGCGCATTGGCCATGTGCGAGCGCATGCCGCCCAGGATCTCGTCAGAGAGCAGGCGCGGGCCGGCGGCGAACATCACAAGGTCGCCGGGCTCGACGTCCATGCGCTCGCGCAGAGCGGCCATCTCCTCGTCCGAGAAGAACTTGACGATGGGGCTGTTGATGGAGCCGTCCTCGCGGAAGGCGATCCAGGCCAGGCCCTTGGCGCCAAACGTGGAAGCCACGCCGGCAAGCTTATCGATCTTGGCACGTGCCCAGGCACCGGCGCCCTTGGCGTTGATGGCCTTGACGACAGAGCCCTCCTCGTTTGCGGCGGTCGCAAAGACCTTGAACTTGGAGTTGGCAAAGATGTCGGTCAGGTCGACCAGGTGCATGCCATAGCGGGTATCGGGCTTGTCGGAGCCATAGGTGTCCATGGCATCCCAGTAGTTCATGCGACGCAGCGGCGTGGGCATCTCGACACCCATGCGGCCGAAGGCGTCGGCCAGGACCTCCTCGAGCGCGCTCATAACGTCGTTCTGGTCCACGAAGGACATCTCGATATCGACCTGGGTGAACTCGGGCTGACGGTCGGCACGCAGGTCCTCGTCGCGAAAGCACTTGGCAACCTGGTAGTAGCGCTCGACGCCACCGACCATGAGCAGCTGCTTCAGGAGCTGCGGGGACTGCGGCAGGGCGTAGAAGTTACCCGGCTGAATACGGCTGGGAACGATGAAGTCGCGAGCGCCCTCGGGCGTGGACTTGAACAGGGAGGGCGTCTCGACCTCCATGAACTCACGGTTGTGCAGCGCCTCGCGAATAGCAAAGGTGAAGTCGGAGCGCAGCTTGAGGTTGGCCATCATCTCGGGACGACGGAGGTCCAGATAGCGATAGCGCAGGCGGGTGTCCTCGCTGGTCTCGATGCCGTCCTCGATCTGGAACGGCGGGGTGACGGACGTGTTGAGCACCTCGGCGTGGTCGGTCAGGACCTCGATCTCGCCAGTCGCGAGCTTGGTGTTGGTGGTCTCCTCGCCACGAGCGCGCACGACGCCGTGGATCTTGATGGGCCACTCGGGACGCATAGTCTCGGCGATCTTAAAGGCGTCGCCGTCGGAGTGCTCGGGGTCGAAGGTGAGCTGCGTGATGCCCTCGCGGTCGCGAAGGTCGCAGAAGATAAGGCCGCCGTGGTCACGGCGACGGCTCACCCAACCGGTGAGGGTGACCTCTTCGCCCACGTTCTCGCGGCGAAGCTCGCCGCAGGTACGGGTGTGCATGGAATGCTCGTCGATGGGACGGGTCTGGCTCATACCAGTGATCCTCCTTTATGGATCTGTGCCGCCCCGTGTCGTTCCGGGCGGCGTCGTACAGATTTGCCCAGCCTGCGTAAACCGCGCAGCCAGACATGGCGTTCTATCTTATCGCACCTGTGTCGATGTGCCGCGGAAAAGTGGCTCCTGCCCAAAGACTTGACGGAGACGAAACAATTGACGCACCGCGGCCGTCGCCAACGCGCGCCACGTGCGACAATGTGCCCCAATACAACTGCACTCGGAAAGGCCCGCCATGACTGCACGCCTCATCGTTATGGATATCGACTCCACGCTCATCAACCAGGAGGTCATCGACCTGTTGGGCGAGGAAGCCGGCGTGGGCGAGCAGGTGGCGCAGATCACCGAGCGCGCTATGCGCGGCGAGCTGGACTTTAAGCAGGCACTTGAAGAGCGCGTGGGGTTGCTTGCCGGCTTGGACGAGAGTGTGTTCGAGCGCACCCTTGAGCGCGTGACGTTTACCCCCGGCGCGCTGGAGCTTGTGCGCTCGGCACACAGCAAGGGCTGGAAGGTTGGCGTGGTAAGCGGTGGCTTCCATGAGGTGGCCGACAAGATCGTGGCCGCCGCGGGCATCGATTTTTGCCTGGCTAACCGCCTGGAGGTCGTGGACGGCAAGCTCACCGGTAAGTTGGCGGCAGACATTGTGACCAAGGAGTCCAAGCTCATCCGGCTGCTGGATTGGGCAGTCGAGTGCGGTGTCGATATGGCCCACACCGTCGCGATCGGCGACGGGGCAAACGATATCCCTATGATTCAGGCCGCGGGCACGGGCATCGCGTTTTGTGCCAAGCCCAAGACGCGCGAGGCCGCCCCGTTTGCCATCGACGAGCGCAACCTGATGCTCGCCATGGACATCATCCTGCGCGACTAGTCAGTTTGCCTCACAACTTCATCTAATCTGACATGTCAGATTTCCGAACAATTATGCTCTAATGTTCGGAAACAACCCTTCGCGTGCTAAACTTTTCTGCGTCGGAGGGAACTTATATGGACAAACGAGATCTTGAGCAATTGCTAAGTGACGTGGCAGACGGAAGCATTATGCCGGCCGATGCCCTCACGCGCATCCAGACGGCGCCGACCGCCGACCTGGGCTTTGCACAGCTCGATCTTTCACGCGGGGTGCGCCAGGGAGCCGGCGAGGTTGTCTACGGTGCCGGTAAAACCGCCGAGCAGATTGCCGCCATTATCGAGGCGCTGCGCGATGCCGGCCAGGAGCGCATCCTGGTCACGCGCCTGGACAGCGAAAAAGCGGCCCGTACCTCGAAGCTCCTCGACAACGGCATCGACCTGGGATATGTCCCGGACGCACAGCTCGCCCTCGTGGGCGGCAAGCCCTCCCCTACCGGCAACGGACGCATCGTCGTCGCCTGCGCCGGCACAAGCGACCTGCCCGTCGCCGAAGAGGCGGCACTGACGGCCGAGTTCTATGGCAACGAGGTCGACCGCCTCTACGACGTGGGTGTTGCCGGCCTGCACCGCCTGCTCGCGCATGCCGAGGAACTTGCACAGGCGCAGGTGGTCATCGCCATCGCCGGCATGGAGGGCGCGTTGGCGAGCGTTGTCGGCGGCCTGGTGAGCTGTCCGGTCATCGCCGTTCCCACCAGCGTGGGCTACGGCGCAAGTTTTGGTGGTGTAGCCGCACTGCTCGCCATGCTCAACTCCTGTGCCAGCGGCGTATCGGTCGTCAATATCGACAACGGCTTTGGTGCCGCCTACCAGGCAAGTCTTATCAATCATCTGAGCGCCGGCACACCCCGCGCCCGCTAAGGAGCATTCCATGTCCAATCATCAGCACACGCTTATCATCGACGGCACCTCGGGCATCAGCGGCGACATGACTGTCGCGGCCCTGCTCGACCTGGGCGCCAGCGAGGAGCACCTGCGCGAACAGCTCGCTACGCTGCCGGTCGACGGCTTTACGATCGCCGTCACGCGTGCAAACAAGCATGGCATCGACGCCTGTGATTTTGACGTCCAGCTTGCAGAGGAGCTCGAGAACCACGACCACGATATGGCCTGGCTCTACGGCAACGAAGCAGCTGCCGAGCACACGCACGAGCACGAGCACCACCATCATGAGCACGACGAGCACAGTCACTGCCACGAACATGATCATAAGGCCCACGGCCATGACCACGAGGGCCATCATCACGCCCACCACCATCATCACCGCTCACTAGCCGACGTCGCTGAAATTATCGAGAATTCGCAGATGAGTGATGGCGCCAAGCGTCGCGCGCTCGCCATCTTTACCGCGCTCGCCGCCGCCGAGGCAAAGGCCCACGGCAAAACGCCCGAGACCGTCATGTTCCACGAGGTAGGCGCCGTCGATTCCATCGTCGACGTCTGCTCTGTCGCCATCTGCCTCGATGACCTAGGCATTGAGGACATCGTGGTCGAGTCGCTCTCCGAGGGCCACGGCACCATCCACTGTGCCCACGGCCTTATGCCCATTCCCGTCCCCGCTGTCGTCAACCTGTGCCAGGCGGGCAATATCGCCCTCACGCCCGCACCGGTCGCCGGCGAGCTCGTGACGCCCACGGGCGCTGCCATCGTCGCCGCACTGCGCACATCCGAGCACCTGCCGGCTCGCTACCACATCGAAGCCGTCGGCTACGGCGCCGGCAAGCGCCCCTACGAGGGTTGCTCCGGCACGCTCCGTTGTCTACTCGTTCACGTGGATGCATAGCCATGGATGCCCGCAAAGAAAAAAGCCGCGCTGCCATCGTTGCAGCGTTCTCCGAGCTGCTGCGCGAAGAGGATTACGGCAAGATTACCGTCGGCGACATCATCGCTCGTGCCCATGTTGGTCGGGCCACATTCTACGGCCTCTTTAAGAGCAAAGACGACCTACTGTCCGAGGGCGTGAGCGACATCTGCACCCACGCCCTCGACGACGATGGCACACCGCTCGACGACCCACTCGTGCAGGTCGAGCATATCCTCAACAACCTCTGGGAGCGCCGCCAAGGCGTTCGAGCCCTCGTAGCCGGCGCCGGCTCGCGCGTCTTCGCCGACTGTCTCCGCAAGACCATCATGTCACGAGCAGCCGAAACCGTCCCCGTCGACCCCGCAGGCCCCGCCGGAACCATGGACCGAAGCTTCCTACTACACCACATAGCCTCAAGCTTCGTTGCCACCGTCCAATGGTGGGCCTGGCACAACTTCGAAGCCCCAAAAGAGGACGTAGCCAAAGACTACCTATCAGCCATCAAGCCCCTCTTCGGCTAGACAGAACCCTCATCCCAATGCCCCGCCCAACCAAAAGCACAACCCATCCCAAAGTGCCAACATCAGCCCAACGCCCCCATCAGCAATAAGCCCCTCCCATCCAAATTCAGATATATATGTTGGGTTGCTTGTTCCAACGCGGCTGAGATCCCGCAGCTGGCCGCATGGGGTAACTCCCCAGCGCATTCCGCAGGACGAAAGAGCCCCCGCCGCACGAAGTGCGCAGCGGGGGCTCTTTCATGTCCGAGGACGCGCTGGGGAGTTACCCCATGCGGCCAGCGGACAACTATGTAGCCTCAGACTAGAACATGCCCAAGAAACCGTGCACAAACAGCGCGGCCAGAGCGGCACCGATAAACGGTGCGATGCCAGGAACAAGCAGGCCGTACTTCCAGTTGTTGTCGGCCTTGTTCTTAATCGGCAGCACCTGGTAGGCCATGCGAGGACCAAGGTCACGAGCCTGGTTCATGGCGAAGCCGGTGATGCCGCCCATGCCCATGCCAACGGCCCAAACGATCAGGCCAACGCAGATGGCGAGCATCAGAACGTTCTCGCCAGCGCGGCTAGCAGCGGCAAGGATGGCGCTGATGAACACGAAGGTGCAGATAGCCTCGCAGAAGAAGTTACGGGCGTAGTTCGTACCCTCGGTGGTGGGGTTGGTCGAGAAGATGTTGCGCTGGGCAATAGGGTCGACGACGCCCTCGGAAGCCTTGAACTCATCGGCATACATAAGCCAAGCGATTACGGCGCCCACAAAGCCGCCGAGCATATCGGCAATCATGAAGGGGATGCAGCTGCTCCACGGCACCAAGCCGACGATGCACTGGGCAAGCACCATGGCGGGGTTCATGCACACGGCGCCGCCAAAGACAAACAGGCAGACCGAGATGCCAAAAGACCAGGTGGTGATGGCAAACATGTGGCCGGAGCCCTGATACTTGGTGCCCTTGAGCACGGTATCGAAGTGCACGCCCACGCCAAAGATGATCATGAGGGCCGTTGCGCCGAATTCGCAGAGGAGTTTGGTAAGCATAAAACCTTATCTTTCTTGTCGGTCATAAACGATTCGTTTAGGCCGCGTACTAGTGCTGCGCGACGACAACGCCCAGGCCATCGGGAATGACGGCCACCTTGGCATCGACACCCTTCATCTCAAAGGCGAGCTTGAGCGCCTCATCGAGAGTGTTGACCGGCGTCATGTGCATATCCTTGATCATCTGGTGATCGCACAGGTCGGTGACCATGATCACAGGGTGATGCGCCAGGATGCGGGCAAAGATCTGGCTCGTCCACTGGTCGGGCAGGGTCTCGTCCTTAGGACGGTCGATGCAGGCACGCTCAAACTCCGCCGGATCGTTGTCGGCGATGTTGTGATAGAAGCCCTCGCCACCGTGGCCGTCGGCACAACCGGCGACGTCGATGATCACGCCGCCCTCGGGAAGCGTAGCCTCGGCAGAGCACATGCCCTTCACGGCCTGATAGATGTTCTGGTCGAGCGGGTAGCCGCCGTTAGTGGTGATGGCAATCTCGCACTCAACGGGCTCAACGCCGGCAAGGCTCTTCACGAACTCACAGCCGGCCTCGTGCGCCTTGTGAATGTCGCCGGCAAAGGAGCCGATAACCTCATGCTTGCCGTTGAGCACCACGTTAAGCACAAAGGCAAGGTGAGCCATCTCGGCAGCGGCAAACATGTCCTCGCTCACGTGGTTGTGGCACAGGTTGCCGGCACGCGAATGGGAATCGTTCACAAACTGACCGTTGTGGTTGTACATGATGGTCTTGTAGCTGGCGATGCCAGGCAGGACGGACTTGCGGCTACCAGAGAAACCGGCAAAGAAGTGCGGCTCAATAAAGCCCTCGGCAAGCAGCAGATCGCAATCGGCAGCAATCTTGTTGATGATGCACTCGCCGCCAGAAGGCAGGGTGCCGATCTTTTTCATCATGCTGTCATCGGTCGCGACGTGCATAACGATTTCCTCGTTGGCAACGATCTCCTCGCCGTACTTGTTGACGAGTTCCTCATGCGTCGACGGACGATGCATACCCGTAGCAACCAAAATGCGCACGCGAGCCTCGGGCGCAGCGGAATGGATGTGATGCAGCAGAATAGGCATCGTCACACGCGAGGGAACGGGACGCGTATGGTCGGAGCTAATGATGACGATATCCTTCTTGCCAGCACAAAGCTCCTCGAGCGACGGCGAGCCATAAGGGTTGGCAAGCGACTCCTCTACCAGCTCTTCCTGCGATTTCGTGGTCTTAAACTCGTTTTGATGACCTTCCATCACACCCGCGAAGTTCTTATCCTCGAGCTCCAGATGCAACGTCTTGTGGTCAAACGGCAGTTCACATTCAAACAATGACGAGCGCCCTCTTCCTTTTCAACTGACACACTAGATAAACCGTTGGAAGGATACGCCGCTCACCGAAAAACACCACCGTCCACCGACCCATTAACACAACGTTCATATTTGACCCACAACAAAACGGCCGCGACCCCAAACGGGACCGCGGCCGCTACAGTCGTAAGGCGAGAAGCACCACATGCATCTCAATCCCGATCGATAAGGCGCGCGGCGCGAAGCGCCAAACGCGCCGCCGGGACAGACCCCATCCAAAACGCGCGAAGCGCGCCATTAATTCCCCCAGCAGTAATCCACTGAAGACCGGACATCGCAGGGCCCGCCATTAGTTTACTTTTAGGCACACTCCGCAGGACGCAAGAAGCCCTCGCCGCACGAAGTGCGCAGCGAGGGCTTCTTGCATGTCCGAGGACGTGCCTAAAAGTAAACTAATGGCGGGCCCGGACGACTACAGGGCTATCGATTACCCCGTGTTCTGCAGTCCTGCCGAGACGCCGGTCACAGTCGAAAGAATCAGGCTCATGTACTCGGCCTTCTTCTCCTCGGCCATCTCGTCCTGGTTCATACGCACCTCGCGAAGGGCGCGGACCTGGGCGATGGACAGGGCGTCGACGTAGGGGTTACGCACGCGAACGGCGCAGCCGAGCACGCGACGACGCTGCAGCGGCCATTCATCACCGACGATGGCAAGGACCCACTTACGGGTGAGCTGCATCTCGGTAAAGACCTTCTTGGACAGATCATCGCGGTCGCCCAGATGCAGATACATCTTGGCGATGCGCTGATCGGTCTTAGCAATCGACATCTCGATGTTGTCGATAAAGGTGCGGAAGAACGGCCACTCCTGGTAGGCAGCCTTGAGCTGGTCAAGATCGCCAAGCTGCTCGCAGGCGGTGCCCAGACCGTACCAAGCGGCCAGGTTAATGCGCGCCTGGCTCCAGCTGAAGATCCACGGGATGGTACGCAGGTCATCGAGCGACTTGGCGCCCAGACCGCGCTTGGCGGGACGCGAGCCGATCGGCAGCAGACCGACCTCGGTCAGCGGCGTCACGGTCGAGAACCACGGTGTAAAGTCCTCGGTGTTCAGCAGGTCCAGATAGCGTTCGTGGCTTGCAGTGTTGAGCTTCTCGGCCATATCCCAGAACTTCTGCGTGGTCTCGGTGTTGGTCTTCTCGACACTCGGGGCCGACTGCAAAAGCGTTGCGGCGGCAACGGACTCAACATGGCGCTGAGCCAGCGTGCGGTTGCCGTAACGGGCAAAGATGACTTCGCCCTGCTCGGTAAGCTTAAAGAAGCAGTTGACCGAACCCTTGGGCTGCGCCAGCACGGCCTTGTTGGCCGGGCCGCCGCCACGGCCCACGGCACCGCCGCGACCGTGCATGAGCACCAGGTCGATATCGTTCTTCTCTGCCCACTTGGCGATGCGCTCCTGCGCGGAGTGCAGCGCGAGCATGGCCGTGGTAGGACCGGCATCCTTGGAAGAGTCGGAATAGCCCAGCATGACCTCCATGCGGCGGTTGGTCTGGGCAAGGCGCTTTTGCACCACGGGCAGCGTAAGCATCTGATCGAGCACGTCGACGCAGCCCTCGAGGTCCTCGAGCTGCTCGAACAACGGGATCACGTCGAGCTCGGGGACATCCTCCTCGTGTGCAAAGGACAGGTGCGCCAGCTCAAAGACGTCGGCCACATGCTGAGCGCTCTTGGTAAACGAGATGATGTAGCGGTGCGCCATCTTCTTGCCGTAGCGCTTTTGGATGGAGCCGATAGCGCGGAAGGTATCGATGACCTCGCGCGTCATGGGCTGCAGGTCGCCATGGATACCGTTCTCGTGGATATCCTTAAGGGCGCGGGCATGCACCACGGAGTGCTGACGGAACTCCATCTCGACCATATGGAAGCCGAAGGACTCGACCTGCCAGATGATGGTTTGGACCGGGCCGTAGGCAGCACGGACGGCACCGCAGGCGGCCAGCGAACGCTGGACGACGCGCAGGTCATCCAGGAACTCGTCGGCGCTGTGGTACATGGTGTCGGTGATACGACGGACGGTGGCGTTCAGGCGGTCGGCCATGACGAGCATGACGGCGCGATGCGGCTCGTGCTCGGAGATCAGCTCGGCGCGGGCCGTGTAACGAGGGCTCATCTCGACCTGATGGTTCCACAGGTTAATGAGCTCGGCCGACGGCTTGCTGTAGGTAGCCTCGAGCGTGAGGTTGCGGCCGATGTGGCGGCACTTGTCCTCGAGCTTGAGCACCATGTGCGTAAAGTACTTGGCGGCGACCTCACGGCTCACCTTGGCGGTGACGTTGGGGTTACCGTCGCGGTCGGAACCGATCCAGCTGCCGGGATGGAAGAACGCCGGGCACAGCGGCGGCACAGTACCGGCCTTGTCGCCCAGCACCCAATCGTCAAAACGACGATAGATAACGGGGATAACGTCGAACAGCGTGTTATCGAAGATGTCGATGATGGTATCGGCTTCCTCGACCGGCGTGGGCTTCTTGAGCGCGATGGGACTCGTACGCACCAGGGCGTCGATCTCCTGCAGCATATGGCGCTCGTTCTCCACCAGGTCGGAGCCGCCCAGACGCGGACGCTCCTCCAGCAGGTTGGAGATACGGCGGATCTTGCCCTCGACGGCCTTACGACGGGCCTCGGTGGGATGTGCGGTAAAGACAGGGTGGAACTCGAGCTTGTCGAGCAGCTCGTTGGCACCCTCGACACCCAGCTCATTCACCAGCTGGTGATAGGCAACGGTAAGCTCGTTGGCAGGATCGACCTCGGTATCGGTCGACGCACCGGCCTCGCGCTCGCGCAGCTGCGCCACACGGTAGTTCTCCTCCGACAGGTTTGCCAGATGGAAAAAGCTCGTAAAGGCGCGAACGATGACCTGCTGCTTATCGAGCGGCAGGCTGTCGATCAAATCGACGACCTCACGAAATGCCACGGCAGTGGGCTCGTCGGCGGTGGGCACGCCCTGCTCGTCGACGGCTTCGTCGGCAGCGCAGGTACCGGGGTTGCCGGCATTGACCACAATCTCGGCTGTCAAAATCTTGTCGAACAGGTCCGCGATCTCGGGATCATACTCGCTAAGCACACGGCGCTCCAGGCGCAAGAACAGCGCCAGATTGTCGCGCAGCTCCTCGGGGATCTCGATCTCGGCGAGACGCTCCCTGGACTCGGCATTCGAGCCGATTCGGTTAACGAGGCGGTTGACCACGGCAGCGACGCGCGCCGCGGCTTCGGGTACAGACTGGTTGCTTAGGTTCTCAGCCACGTTTCCTCCCATTCCTCCTTCTATGCACGTAACATGCGGTATTCATTATAGGCGCTTGAGAAATACTTTCGACACTGATTGCGCTTTACCACACAAAAGTATTTTCTGCATTGCAAAGGTTTTTGCCCTAAATGGTCGTATTTCTCGGTGGGCGGCATACGTAAACGGGGGCATTCCGCATAAAAGCGAAACACCCCCGTAACAATCGCTCTCCATGAGCAGGGCACGTTAGCAGGCCCGAAGCTCAAAAAGATGCGCTACAGGCGCTCGCGAACCGCCTCGACGACGTTGTCCAGATCGGCGAGCACCTCGTCATGGCTCTGCATGTCGCGCACTTTGACCTTGCCGGCGGCAAGCTCGTCGCCACCCAGGACCAAGATGAGCTTGGCGCCTACCTTATCGGCTTGCTTAAACTGGGCCTTGAGCGAACGACCCTGATAGTCGGCCTCGGTCACGATACCTGCGGCGCGAAGCTCCTGCGTAATGGCAAAGACGTTCTGACGCAGCTCCTTGCCGGCGTTGGCGACATAGACGCACGGGGCCTCATCGGCACCCAAATCGCTGCCAAAGGCCTGCAGGGCCAGCAGGGCGCGCTCAAAACCGACAGCAAAGCCGACGCCCGCCGTGGGCTTGCCACCCTCGAGCTCGACCAGGCCATCGTAGCGGCCGCCGCCGCCGATGGAGCCGACGCCGGCGCCAGGGGCCTCGACCTCAAAGACAGTACGGGTGTAGTAGTCCAGGCCACGCACCAAGGTGGGGTCCTCGACATACTCGATACCCGCCGCATCCAGATAGCGCTTGACTTGCTCGTAGTGCTCGCGGCACTCGTCGCACAGGTTGTCGCCCATCAGCGGGGCGTCGGCCATGATCTCGCGGCAGTGGTCGTTCTTGCAGTCGAAAGCGCGCAGCGGATTGAGCTCGGCGCGCTCGCGGCACTCGTCGCACATCTCGTCGGCGTGATCGAGGATAAACTGCTTGACCTGCTCGCGGTAGGCCGGACGGCATTGCGCATCGCCCATCGAGTTAATAAGCAGGCGAAGCTTGGACAGATCGAAGCCCAGGCGCTTGTAGAACTCCATAAGCATGATGATGCACTCGGCGTCGGCAGCCGGATCGGGAGCGCCGAGCCACTCGATACCCACCTGATGGAACTGGCGCAGACGACCCTTCTGAGGACGCTCGCCACGGAACATGGCCTCGGCATAATAAGCCTTAAACGGCGTGGAGCCCTGGGGCACCAGGTTGTTCTCCACGACGGCGCGCACCACACCGGCCGTGCCCTCGGGACGAAGCGCCAGGCGCTGCTTGGGCTTGAGCTTGGTGTCGGTGCCCTCAGCAAAGACGCGCTCCAGGTTGGCGCCGCTAAAGACGCGGAACATCTCCTTGCGCACGACGTCGGTCGACTGGCCGATGCCGTGGACAAAGACGTCCACCTGCTCGATCGCGGGTGTCTCGATGGGCTTAAAGCCAAACGGCTCGAATACGCCGGCCGCAATCTGCTGCATCTTTTGCCAGGCGCGCATCTCGGCGCCGATAAGGTCGCGGGTTCCCTCCGCCTTCTGTGCCTGCATGGGCAAACACCTTTCTTTTGTATCGCGTCATAGGTAGTGGACATTATACGGCACAAAGCAGCAACGCGGCGGCGCGTCTGACCGAACGAGGGTATGGGGACTCGTTCGGCCGGACGCGCCGTCGCGGCAGCCACGGACGAAGCAGACAAGCGGCAATGCGCTTTGGCCTACCTACTCCCCTGCCACGCTCGCGCGCAGCTTGGCAGCGATGGGCTCGGACGCCAACAGGAACACGAGCATAATCGCGGAGCACACCAGGCACACGATCCAGGTGCTCGCAAAGGAGCCCGTAGCGTCGAACAGCACACCCGAGACGATGGCACCCACGGTGCCCCCGACCATCTCGAGCGAGGTGATGGTGCCCGTGACCTTACCCAGGTCGGCCATGCCAAACTGCTTAGACGCAGCGATCGTGGGCGTAATGGTGCCCATGCACGTTCCGATACCAAAGCTAATGGCAGCCACGATGGGGCCAAGGTCGGTTGCGGGGAAGCACAGGGCGACGCAGGCGACGATGCACGCAACGGACCCCAACACATTGCCAAAACGCAGGCCAAATCGATCATAGATGGCGCCAAGGGAGATCTTAGCGATAACGACGGTGACCATGTAGGTCGAAAGCACGGTACCTGCCCACATGGGGTCGTGACCGCCCGTGACGATCTTGGCGCCGTTGACGGTGACGCTCGTCATATTCGTAACCTGGTTGGGCAGGATGGCGCCATTGACAAGGCCCATAAAGAGGAATGCCACGACGAGCAGCCAGAATGCCGGGCTCTTCTTAATGCGCGACCAACCGACGCTGACCTCGGGGGCCGTATGCTCGTCCTTATCGTCCGCGGTGGAAACAGACGGGTCGCCCGGGTTCTCGCCGAGCGGCTTCAGGCCAATCTCGGAAGGTTTGGTGCGGAAGGAATACGCCGTGATGGGCAGCGCCGCCACAATGCAGACGGCGGCAAGCACCAAGAAGGCGGAACGCCAACCCACGCTCACGATCAGCGAGCTCACGATCGGCGAGAGAACGGCACCGCCAAAGCCCGAGCCCGAAAGCGCAATGGAGATAGCAAGGCCGCGCTTGGCCGTAAACCAGTTGGCAGTGACGAGGCTAATGAGCAGGCGGGTCGAGGCCACGGCGAAGCAGCCCGAGACGGCAAAGAGCACGTAGACCTGCCAAAGCTCGCCCACAAAGCTCATGCCAACAAGCACGGCAGAGGTGGCGATAACGGTGAGGGAGCCCAGAACGCGGCCGCTCACCTTATCGGCGACGTGGCCGATCACAAGCGAACCCACAACGCTCACCACGGTGGAGATGGCATTGGAGATGTTGTACTGCGCAAGGGAAATGCCCAGATCGCTGACGATGAGCGGCTGAAACAGGCTCATGCAGTTGACGAAAATCGTGTAGCACGTGGCCATGATCACAAAGCCGGAGGCCACCACGAGCCAGCCGGGGAAGAACTTGCGTTGCTGGGACATACTGCTCCTTATTTAACAAACGAATAGCCGGCGCCGGGCGCCGGTAGTGCCCAAGATTGCCTTGAAAGACAAGGGCATAGGCCTTACGGCCATGCCCGCAGGCTTGAAAGGCAAGGTTGGGTGCTACCGGTGGTCGGCGATATAGCCCAAAGCGACGGCGGTATAGGCCGCGGCACCAAGCGGCAGCTCGGCATCGTCAAAGCGCGCCTTGGGATGGTGCTGGGCAAAATGCTCATCCGTATCGGTTACAGCGGCGCCCACGGTAAAGTACGCGCTCGGGATCTCGCTCGAGATAAGCGCAAAGTCCTCGCTCGCCATGGCGTGGAACAGCGGCAGAAAAGCTGCCTTGGGCAATGTCGCACCAACATAGCCCAGCGATGCCTGGGTCATATCGTCATCGAGTACGAGTGGCGGAACATCCGAGAGCGTCTCAATGGTCGCCGGCGTACGATACGTTGCCGCGACGCCATTGATAACCTCGGCGATGCGGCTCTTAAGATGCGCCATGAGCTCGACATCGAAGCCACGTAGCGTTCCCTCGAGCACACAAGTGTCGGGGATGACATTTGCGGCCTGACCGCCAGCGAACTTGCCAACGGTAAGCGCGACCTCCTTGGCCGCCGGCACCTCGCGGGAGATGAGCTCCTGAAGTGCCAGATGCACATGCACGCCCGCCGTGATGGGGTCGATGCAGATCTCGGGGCTCGAGCCATGGCCGCCCTTGCCCTGCAGTGTAATGCGGAAACCGTACACGCCCGAAAGCGCCGGGCTCCCATAGAGCACCAGGCCGAGCGGCGATTGGCTGTTAACATGCATGGCGAAAGCCGCCTGGGGACGCGGGCTCTGCAGAAGGCCATCGGCAATGGCAGCGCGGGCGCCCTCAAAGGTTTCCTCGCCCGGCTGAAACAGCAGCTTAACCGTGGCATTGGCATCGACAAGCTCGGCCTCGCGAGCCTTAAGCAGGCGGGCGGCACCAAGCAGGGCCGTCGCATGCATATCGTGGCCGCAAGCATGCATGCAGCCGTTGACAGAGGCGAAAGGCTCGCCCGACTCTTCCGCGACGGGAAGGGCATCCATGTCACCGCGCAGCATGATGACCGTGCCGGCCTGATCGTCCGTGCACGTACCGTTGCCCTGGTCCGCCACGGCCGCACCGGCACCGATGAGGCCCACAACACAGGAGCCGTCGACGAGCGTGGCAAACGGGATGCCCATCTCGGTCAGACGTGCCTGGATATATGCAGAGGTTTGCGGAAGGCGATTGCCCAACTCAGGCGTCTGGTGCAGGTCGTGGCGCCACGCAGCAAGCTTGTCGGCAAAAGCTTGAGCCTCGGCAACAAGACCGTCACCGATAGCGGCTTGCGCTGCCGGGGTGGCCTTGGGCGCTGGTTGCGGTTGAAAATCGGACTGAGCTGGTGCCATAAATGCCCTCCAGTATTATTTGTGCAGCAAACACTTTGATGGTCTAAAGTGCAAGGCATAACTGTAAGGGCGTTACATAAAAAACGCCGCCCCAGAAGGGCGGCGCAACAAGTTGTTTACAATTGCGCGCAATTATTTCGGCGCAAAAAATCGAAATGTGTCTCGCTCAAGACGATCGACAAGAAGATGAGGACGAAGCCGGCGAGCAGACGCGAGGTGAGCGCCTCCCCCATCAGCAGCACCGAAAACAACACGCCCGAAGGGGACTCCATCGATAGGAGCAATGAACCCGTCGAGGCCGGAACGTGCGCCAAGCCGACGTTTTGGATGAGCAGCGCCACGCACGTGCAGCCCACCGAGAGAAAGGCCATCACGCCGATAAAGCTCGGGGTCCACACGGACAGAGGCGCTTGGGTCTCGAATAGCAGCGACGAGATAAGGCTCAAGACGCCATTGCCCACAAACATCCAAAACGTGATGACGTTGATGTCCATTTTGCGACCGTACTTGGCGGTCACCGCCATCTGGATGGCGAAAAAGACCGCACCCGCCAGCGTAATGACGTCACCGATGTTGAACTCGACACTATCGAGCGCCACCAGGCCAATGCCCGCCAGACAGAGCAATGCGGCGCCCAAGTTGTAGCGAGTGAGCTTTTCGCCGCTTAGGAAATAGCTCGCGAACGGGACCAGAATGCAATAGGTGCCCGTCAAAAAAGCGTTCTTACCCGCCGTGGTCTGAGCCAGACCGACCGTCTGCAAGGCATAGGCTGCCCACATGAGCGCGCCCATGCTCAGACCAACAATCAGATTGCGAGCGTTAAGGTGGGCGGCGATGCGCTTGCGAAAGATAACAAACATGAGCAGCGCTGCGGGAAGAAAGCGAACATAGAGCAGTTCGAACACCGGGATGGTGTCGAGCGCGTCCTTCATAGTGGTAAAGGAGTAGCCCCAGATAATCGCCACCGAAAGCAGTAGAACTTTCCAGAACAGCGGCGAGCGAGCACCGGCGCCACGGGAAGTGCCGCCCGCACCCAGGTCATCGCGAGCAACAGGGCTATCGGGCATGTTTTCGATTTCGTTGGCAGCGTATTGGGCCATGGAACATCCTCACACTCAAACTGGGCGTGGTGTCCGCACGCGTATGGCTGCGTGCCGCCTCATGGTCAAATAAAAACGGGGCGCGCCGGACCCCCGGCACGCCCCGCTACTGTAGCAACAACCAACACGACATCGCAATCCAGCCCGCTAAAGTATCGGCAGAGTAGACCTTGATGTTTCGTCAACGCCACGCTGTTGCGCTAGATTAATTTAGTACTCTCAAGCTTTTCGATAATCCAGTCGTTGGCTTTGATGACCGGACGGCGGAAGACCACGCCCAGCGCCAGCGACGGAATCAGATAGCTCGCCAGAATGCCCAGCTCAATCCAGTACTCCATATGGTAGGCACCGGCCATGGCGGCATGCATGGCGTTGATGCCATGGGTAAACGGCAGGAACGGATATATCGCCTGGAACACGGGACCGGTCATCTCGATGGGGAACGTGCCGCCCGAACCGCCGACCTGCATGACCAACAGCACGACAGCGAGTGCCTTACCGATATCGCCAAACGACACCGTAAGCGTGTAGACGATATTGGAGAACACGAGGCTCGCGATCCAGCCCGCCAGCACAAATTGCAGCGGGTTGTCGCACTGGATGCCAAAGAACAGGATGTCGCCCGCGCACACGAGCGTTGCCTGCAGCAGCGCCAGACCGCCAAAGAACAGGTAACGGCCCAGGTAGATCTCGTGCAGGCGCACGGGGATGAGCTCGTTGATGAGCTCATCGTCAACCGACACCTTCATCATGGCCGCCAGCACGATCGAACCGACCCAGAGCGACAGAATCGTGTAGAACGGCGCCATGGCAGAGCCGTAATTGCGAATCGGATAGACCGGCTTGCGGTCGAGCGCGACGGGGCCGGAAAGCGACGCGGCCAAACCCTCGGGGTCGTTGCCGATCATTGTCTTGATCGTGGCCAGATCGTCCGACATAAGGGCGCCGTCAAGCTCGTCCTTAAACGCGCTGATCTTGTCCGATGCCTCACCCAACTGATCGGAAGCCTTGTTGACCAGCTTTGCGGCTTTGGACAGACCCTTTGCCAGCGAGCCGGACGCATCGGTCAGCCCTGCAACGGCGCTATCCAGATCGCTTGAAATACCATTCAGTGAATCCAGAACCCCCGAGACGGTCTTCTTGAGCTCCTTGGCCTTAACCGAGAACGTGGAATCGTAATCGGATTTGGCACCCGCGATGCCGGCCTTGGCATCGGCGATAGCCTGATCGACCTCGGCACGCGAGCTGTTGACCTCGGCCATGCTGTCGGAGAGAGACTTCGCGGTCGCCTTCAGGTCCTTCTCATTATTGCGGTACTCAACGGCGATTCTGCCCAGCGACGTCGCAGCGGACTTGAGGCCGTCCTTCAAATTCTCATCCCTCACCTGGTCGGCAAAGCTGCGGAGCTGATCGGCCATCGCATCGATATCCTTGGCGCGCGCATTGAGGGCCGCAGCGGCATCGTTGAGTTGGGACACCGTAAGGTCGACATGCTGGTTCGCGGCATCGAACGCCTTCGCGAGCTCGGCAGACACATTGTCGAACGAACCCGCACTTCCATCGATCGCGGCATCGATGGCATCGTTTGCCGCCTTAAGCGCTTCTTTGGAATCATCGATACCGCTCTTGGCATGCTCCATCAGCTGCTTAGTCGACTCATCGACCGTACCCGTCTGCTTGAGCATACCGCCCGCCGACGTCAGCGAATCGGACGTGGAACTCAAAATGCCCGCCAGCGACGTTGCGCTGGCCTGAACGTCTTGCAGGTCCTGGACCGAATCGCCCAGCGTCGAGGACAGGTTGGCGATAAAGTTGCTCACTTGGTCGGTGCTCATGTAATCGAGCAGGCTGGACACGGTTTTAAGACCGATGGTCGTGATGGTCTCGGTAAAGGTTTCGTTAACCTGGCTCTGGACGGCGCTCGACCCTTTCTCGGTCACGATCTGTGCGATAGCGTTGGCCTTCTGGTTCTCGTAGAACTCGATATCGGCATGCTTCACATCGGTCGAGAAGAGCGTCATCATATCGGCACTAAACGTCTTGGGGATGACGACAGCCGCATAGTATGCGCCCGATTTGACGCCCTCGATGGCCTTTTCTCGATTGTTGAGTACAACCCAATCGAAGCTCTCGTTGCCGCGCAGGGTGGCGGTCACGTTTTCGCCCACGTTGACCTCGACAGGGATCAGATCGCTCTCGTAACCCTCATCGGTGTTGACCACGGCGATCTTAAGATTGCCGGTGTTGCCGTACGGATCCCAGCTGCCGGCGATATTAAACCACGCGTACAGGCACGGTACGATAACGAGGCCCATCACGACAACCAAGCCGATTACGGAGCGAGACACGTTTTGGACATCGCGTTTAAACAGATGCAGGATGTTCTTCATTTATGCCTCACCTCCTTTGGAGTGCTTGCCGAGCGGGGCGTTCTTTTCATTCATCACAAACGTGTCATCCCCGTTCTCGGGCACATGGACCGCATCGCGATGACCGCATTGGCTGACAGTCTGAGTCTTGGGTTCAGACCCCCGCTCGCTCGCATTCAAGCCGAACATGTGACGGGCGGCCGGAATGGCGGCCGTGTGCTCGCGCATCTCGCGGCGCAGGTCCTCATCCGAAAGCGCCGAGATGCGCATCTGGGTGTTGAGGCTTGCGCGGATGTACTCGATGTTGATGAGCCAGCCGCAGATGGCAATGACCGAGATAATCCAGATGACCAGCAGAATGATCTTGCCATTGTTGTCGATATCGAGAACCGTCGACAGAACGAAGAGCAGCACCTGCACGCCGACTACAGCGGCGAAACCGCCCTTGATGTAGTACGGGTAGCGATGTTCAAAGGCGACCGCATGATCGAGCAGTTCGCGACGGTACGAATCGGAATCGAGCATGACACGCATGGCCGTGCGCAGCGAGTAGCGCTGGCGCGGCAGGTCATTGGACTCGCAGATCATCAGGCCCGTCGTGGAAAGCTGCTTATCGAAGAGCAGGTTGAGGTTGAGCAGCAGCGGACGCAGTTGCAGGCCGATAAAGAGCGCCACGATCAAGAACACGCCCAGAATGCACAGGTTAAACAGGTAGTTGAACGAGTACATGCCGCCGACCGTCTCACGCAGCAGATTGATGCCGTAGGTAAAGGGCAGCAGCGGATGCAGCCACTGGAAGAAGCCGGGCATCATCTCGATGGGGTACATACCCGATGAACCCGGAATCTGCACGATAACCAGAATGACGCCGATTGCCTTGCCGATGTGCTTAAACGTAGTGGACAGCGCGTAAATGATGTTGACGTACGTAAACGAGATGGCGATACCACCCAGCACAAATAGGAGCGGGTTGACGCACTGCACGCCAATGACCAGATCGCCCACCGTAACGATGATGGCCTGCAAAGCGCCCAGGATTACCAGGAGCAACCAGCGACCAAAGTAGCCCTGACGCGCGGTAAAGCTGCCGATGCCTTCGCGGTCGACTTCGAGCTTATAGATGGCGATGAGCACATAGCCGCCCACCCACAGCGCCAGATTGGTGTAGAAAGGAGCAATGCCCGAGCCGAAGCTCTTGACCGGATAGATCGACTTAGACGTGAGCTCAACCGGAGATGCCATGAAATCTGCGACGTCATTGACATCGACGCCCATCAGATCAGCCAGCTCGCCCATGGACTCGGAAGTCTGCAGGGCCGCGATGTCGTTGGCGGCGGTTGCAAGCTTGTCCTGGACCTTGGCAAGCGAGGAATCGGTCTGGGCCAGCGTGGTCTTGGCCTGCTTGAGCGTCGCATCGAGTTGGGCCAGCGTGCCACGCGCGCTCGCAATCGTGGGGGTCATACCCGACACAATGCCGGTCAAATCGCCCGAAACGGCGGCAAAGGAGTCCAGCGCGCTCGAAGCCTTCGGCAGCGCGTTCTGCCCCAGATCGGTCTGAGCCTGACCGAGGTTAGCCGTACCGGTCTGAATTGCCGCGTTGAGTGCGTTGCTCGCGTTCGAGATTGCCGTAGCGTCGTTTGCCATGGCGCTCGACTGTGCAGAAAGGCCATCCTTGATGCTCTGCAGCTTCTGGTTTTGCTCGCGAAGCGAATCGATGGTCGATACAATGCGCGCGTCAATTTCCTCGGAACCTGTCGACGTGTCATTGACGAGAATCTCCAAGTGCCCGATAACGGCCTTATTGTGATCGATCGTCGCTTGGAGAGACTCGAGCGAGTTGTCGATGCGGGTGGTCGTAGATGTGACCGTACCCGTCAGCTTGCCAACCGCAGCATTCGCAGAGGCTGACGTCTTGGTGAGCGCAAGGCTGCCCTCCGAAAGTGCCTTGGAGAGCGAGGTGATGGACTTGCCAGCCGTGGTGCGAGCTTCGCCCAGCAGGTCATTGCCCTGGGAGATCGCCTGCGTCAGCGACGGCGCCTGACCCTGCAGACCGGCAAGTGCCGCATCTGCCGAGGCAATGGAACCACTCGTCTTATCGATGGCGGCATTCATGTCGCCAATCGAATCACGCACTTCGCCCAACGTATCGGAAGCCTCTGATACCGAACCGGCCAACGAATTCTGAGTCTGGGTTGCCTTGTCCTTTAAATCGACTCCGGCATCCTTGGCAATACTGGCAACGGTCTCGCCCACCGTGGAGACAAATTCCGAGTTGATCTGCTCCTCGATGGTGTTTGCACCGGTGTCGGTAACCTTGGGCGCAATAGCGCTCTTCTTCTCATTGACGTAATAGGTGAGCTTCGGCTGATGGTAATTGCCGTCGAGCATCGAGACGAGATTGTCGGAGAAGTTCTTGGGAATCACGATGGCGGCATAGTATTCGCCACTTTCGACGCCCTCTTTGGCATCTGCCGCCGAGTCGACGAAGGTCCAGCCAAGCTGGTCGTTCTCCTTGAGCTGGTCGACCACCTTATCGCCCGCGTTAAGCTCGCCCACCAGGTCGTTCTGGGTGCCCTGATCGTTGTTGGCAATGGCGATTTTAATGCCCTGGGTATTTCCGTACGGATCCCAGTTGGCAACGATGTTGTACCAGGCATACAGCGAAGGAATGACGCACACGCCCAGGGTAACCACCAGGGCGACGGGATTCATAAGCAGTCGCTTAATGTCGCGCTTAAATATCGCAAAGGAGACCTTTGCGTTGGATAGTTTGCTGCCGAGACTCACGCTTGGACCATCCATCCTGTCGTTGAATCGAATCGTACTATCGACAACCATTGTACGTAGACGCTTTAGCGCCTCGCGGCACAATGGTGCTGAGTTTTGCGGGTAGCAATATACTACGAAGATGAGTTAGCGTACAGATGTACAGTATCTTTAATTCCCGCAGCTCCCAAAACCACAACCCACACAAATTAGCAATCCGACTAGTCGTTGGGGACGTTCTCAACCGACTAGTCAAACAAGAACGTCCCCAATGACTACTTAGGGCCACGAAAGCGTCGCAGGTTGAGCATAAGTCAGCGAAAACGCCCCTAAGCGAGCAAGGTGACGTGAAAGAGGAGGGAAGCGTACTTCGGTACGCGACCGACGATTGAACGTCAGATTGCCGCTTAGGGGCGTTTGCAGCGTCGAGCCGTTACGCGGTTCGTAGAACCGCGTAACTTGCTAACTACATCAAGTTGCAAACAGCCGCCGCGAAGGCCACGGGGTCCTCGGGCAGAATACCCTCGACCAGCAGGGCCTGGTCATAGAGCAGGCCGGAGTACTGCTTGATCTTGTCGGCGTCGCCTGCCTTCTGAGCAGCGACGAGCTTGGCAAAGACCGGGTGCTTGGCGTTGAGCTCGAGCACGCGCTGGCTCTTGGGCATACCGTCGGGCGCGCCCTCGGGTCCCTTCTGGAGCACCTTCTCCATCTCAAGCGAAAGCGGGCCCTCGGTGGTGATGCAAGCGGGGGCATCGGTCAGGCGCGCGGAGACGGCAACTTTCTCGACCTTGTCACCGAGCGCCTCCTTCATAGCGCTAAAGAGGTCCTCGTTTTCCTTGGTGGCGTCCTCGGCCTCCTTCTTCTCGTCCTCGGTCGCCAGATCAAGATCGCCAGTCGCAACGTTCTTGAGCTCTAGATGACGATCCTCGACCTCGGGCTCGGCACCGTCGGCCACAGCCTTCTCGGCAGCCTCGCGGGCAGCATCGTCCTCGTAGACCTTGGGCATATCGGCGGCAACGTACTCACGCATGGCCTGGAAGGTGAACTCATCCACGTCCTGCGTCAGAAGCAGCACGTCATAGCCGCGGTCGAGCACGCCCTTTACCACGGGCATCTTGGCCAAGCGCTCACGCGAGTCGCCGGCGGCGTAGTAGATGGCCTTCTGATCCTCGGGCATGCCCTTGGCATACTCGGCCAGGGTAATCATCTTCTGTTCCTTGGCAGACCAGAACAGCAACAGATCGGCGAGCTCATCGGCCTTCATGCCATAACTCGAGTAGATGCCGTACTTGAGGCCGCGGCCAAAGTTCTCAAAGAACTTCTCGTAGGCCTCGCGGTCGTTGTCACGCATATCCTCAAGGTCGGCGGTGATCTTCTTTTCCACACGCTTGGCGATGGCCTTGAGCTGACGGTTCTGCTGCAGCGTCTCACGCGAAATATTGAGCGTCACGTCGGCGGAATCCACGACACCGCGCACAAAGTTGTAGTAGTCGGGCAGCAGGTCGTCGCACTTCTCCATAATCAGCACGTTGGAGCTGTAGAGCGCCAGACCCTTCTCGTAGTCCTTGCTGTACAGATCGAACGGGGCGCGACCCGGCACAAACAGCAGGGCGTCGTACTCGAGCGTGCCCTCGGCGTGGAAGCTGATGGTGCGCGCAGGATTATCAAAGTCGTGGAACGTAGACTTGTAGAACTCGTCGTAGTCCTTCTGCTCAACATCGGAGCTGCGCTTTTTCCAAATCGGCGTCATGGAGTTGATGGTCTCGAGCTCCTGGTAGTCCTCATACTCGGGCTTGTAATCGTCGCCGGCGTCCTCGGGCTTGGGTTTCTGGCGGCTCTTGGACACCATCATCTGAATCGGATAGCGCACATAGTTGCTGTACTGCTGAATCAGGCTCTTGAGGCCCCACTCGGTCAGGAAGCGATCGTAGGTCTCGGCCTCGCCGTCGGCATCGAGCTTCTCGTTCTCGCGCAGCGTCAGGATGACATCGGTACCGTGCTCGGCGCGCTCGCCGTCCTCGATGGTGTAGCCCTCAAGACCGTCGGATTCCCACACATGGGCGACATCCTCGCCATAGGCGCGGCTGACGACCTTTACGTGGCTGGCAACCATAAAGGCGGAGTAGAAGCCCACGCCAAACTGACCGATGATGTCGACATCGGAGCCCTGCTGCTCGGCGTTCTCGGTCTTAAACTCCTCGGAGCCGGAGTGGGCGATGGTGCCCAGGTTGCGCTCGAGCTCCTCGGCGGTCATGCCGATACCGTTATCCGAAATCGTGATGGTGCGGGCATCCTTATCAAAGGAGACGCGAATGGCCAGGTCGCCCTGGTCGATCTTGACGCTCGGATCCTGCAGGCTCTTAAAGTTGAGCTTGTCGACGGCGTCGCTCGCGTTAGAGATAAGCTCGCGCAGGAAGATTTCCTTATTGGTGTAGATGGAGTTGATCATGAGGTCGAGCAGTTTTTTGCTCTCGGTCTTAAATTGACGCATGTGCAGTCCTTTCGCGCTACCCCCGCCCACAAAAACGGCCCGGTCGCCCGAGCCGCATCGCAGACCTGCTATGTTCAGACTTAGATTTTATAACCCATTAGCGCGCATATATACATACGGAATCGAAAAACTGTATGTCTAAGCGCTCCGATGCACCAATTACCAAGGAGTGTCCCCAACCGCCGGCAGAAAAGGAACGTCCCTATCTGCCATCTACGCGCTTGGCCATCCAGGCATGAGGCTGGCCTTCATCCTCATAGTCCACCGGGGCAATCTGCGTGTAGCCCGCCTTGACATAGAGCGGTAGCACGTATTCCTGAGCATGCAGCTTAATGAGCTTGGCGCCGGCATCACGCGCGGTGGCATCACTGGCCTCGACAATCTTGCTCGCCAGACCGCGACGGCGCATGCTCGGCAGCACGGCCACGCGCCCCATAATGTAGGTCTCCCCCGCCGCGACACCTTCGTCCAAGTCGCACGCCGGCGACACCGGAGCCTCTGCGTCAGCCGCGCGCTCAAGCTCTTCGGGAAACACGCGCGAGCAACCGGCAAGCTCGCCGTCTACATAGAGCGTCACATGAATGCAGTTCGGATCCTCGTCGATAGCGTCGAACTCATTCTCGTAGCCCTGCTCGTCCATAAAAACGACGCGGCGCACCAACGCCGCGTCATCAAAGCATCCCGTCTTAAGTTGGATATCCATGCTGCCCTTTCATTCAATGCGAACGTTAGGGACAGATTTTAGCGAAAATGAGCTCCGCGCACGCTAAACTTCGCGCGAGCCTTCGCCAGGCAGTCGTAATGACCCACGTTATGGGCATCGCTCGCGATGAAGCTGTACAGGTTCTGATCGAACAGGCGCTGTGCCGGCTTTTTCTCGCGACCAAAGCGACCGCCGGCAATAAAGTCCGCCGAAGCCTGCAGCTTGCAGCCCATATCGACCAGGCGCTCCGCCACGCTTACATCCTTTTGAACCGCACGATAGCGCTCAGGATGAGCGATGATCACCTGGTAGCCACGACACTGCAAATCGTAAATCGTGTTCTCGTACTCTCTAAACGCATACGCATCGGCATGCGTCGAAAGCTCAAGCAGGAACTCATTGGTTCCATCGAAATGCAAGTGCTCCGCGGCATCGATACCAAGCTCAACGAGCTTTCGATGGTTGACCTCGAAGCCCATCTGGAGCGGAAAACCGTCAGCGTTATCACGCAGCAGCTCAAAGGCATCCCACATCTTGTCGTAATCAAAATAGGGATCACGGCAGTGAGGAGTGCAAACGATTCTGGTTACACCGGCCCGCTTGGCAGCCTCGAGCATCGCCAAGCTCTCATCGAGATCGGCGGCGCCGTCGTCTACACCCGGCAAGATATGGCAATGAATGTCACGCATAGGTCAGCCTTAATCAACTAAACGTTTGCTCGGTTGGTGAAGATGCCCTTTTTGGAAGTCCCCTGATCGTCGGAGCCCTTCTTCACCTTCTTACCGTCCTTGGTGTAGTAGGAGTAGTAGTACTCGCTGGTCTCGGTCTCGCAGTAGTTCATAACGGTACCGATGAGCTTGACCTTCTCGGACTTCTTAAGCTGACCGATGGCGTTGAGCGCCTCCTCGCGCTTGGTGAAATCCTCACGCACGACAAAAAGCGCACCGTCGGTCAGACTTGCGATCTCGGCAGCATCGATGAAAGTGCCGACCGGGGGAGCATCAAAGATGACGTACTGGAACTTGGCGGACAGTGCCTTTACCAGCTTGGCAAAGCGGTGAGAGACGATGATGTCGGCAGGATTGGGAATATGCGGCTCGGCATCGAGGAAGTAGAAGTTCTTCTGACCCGTCTCGACAATTGCCTGGTCAATGGAGATCTGCTCGGAAAGGACCGCATAGAGTCCGCCGCGCGAACGAACGCCGAGCATATCGGAAAGGGACCTGCGGCGCATATCGGCCTCGACCAGGAGCACGGACTTGCCACTCGTGGCGATTGCCTGAGCAAGGTTAATGGAAACCGTAGACTTGCCCTCGTTGGGAATCGAGGAGGTAACGGTGATGGTGCGAATGGGGTCGTCCACACTCGCAAAGCGGATGTTGGCCAGAAGGGTCTTGGCGGCATTCTGTACAACGAGCTTATCGGTGTTCTTTGCCTTAGCCATGCCTATTTACCACCTTTCATAGCCGGAATTCGGCCAACAACGGGAATGCCCAGGAGCTCTTCTGCCTCTTCGGCACCGCGGATGCGGGTATTGAGCATGTCTGCCAAAACGACATAGGCAACTGCGATAAAGATACCGGCGAGGAACGCGACGGCAATATACAACGTGCGCTTGGGGCCGCTGGGGGCTTCGGGGGTCTTAGCCTCGTCGATAACGTTGATGCTCTGGGCAGCGCCGACGTTCTGAGCGACCGTACTCACCGAGCTAGCTATGGCCTTTGCGACCTCAGCCGTCTCCTTGGCATCGGTGCCGGTAACCGAAAGCGTAATGACACGCGTGGTGGTCTCGGAGGAAACAGACACCTTGTAGTCATCCAGATCGGTGAGGCCCAGTTCCTTGGCGGCGCCGCTCTTAACGCTATCGCTATCCAGCAGCGTGGCGATATCGTTGGAAAGCATCTGGCTCGCCGAGAGATCGTTGTAGCTCATCTGGCCGCTATCGTCGGTCTTGGCGAGAATGTACATGCTCGTCGTCGCGGTATAGGTGTTGTCCATCGCGGCGAAGGACACGATGCCCATGGCGATCGCGCAGACCACCGGAAGGGTGATGACCAGCTTGAGGTGCTTCTTCAGCAGCTGGAACAGTTCGAGAAGGGTCATGCAGCTTGCCTTTCATTTCCCCAGTTCGGATTGACAAAACTGTCCGTATGTTATCGCATCTTTTTATCGAGACCAAACTCTATACATAAGAAACAGGCTCTCCTGTAAAAATGTCGGAAGCAATCGTAAAATTGCACAACAACGCCGCACCCGAAAGTCAAATGCGGCGTCTACATCAATACCTATGTTGTATCGCTATGCGAATGGCTCGTCCTGCTGTATGGGAAACGTCACCGTAATGGTGGTTCCCACGCCCAACTCGCTCGACAGATCGAGCGTGGCGTGATGATACAGGGCCGCATGCTTGACAATGGCAAGCCCCAGACCGGTTCCGCCGCGCGCCTTGGACCTACTCTTGTCCACGCGATAGAACCGCTCAAATACCTTGCCCTGTTCTTCAGGCGCGATACCGATTCCCGTGTCGGCGACCGCAAGGAACGGATGGCCTTCGTCGTTGGTGCCGCACTGCAGCGTAACCGTACCGCCGGGTCGATTGTAGCGGATGGCGTTGCTTGCCAGATTATAGATGAGCTCGTCGATCAAGCGCGACACGCCTTCGATGACCACAGGCTTGGTCTCATGACTTATCGTCACATTCGCCTGACGGGCGACCTGTTCAAGACGCTGCTCAACCGCGTAGATCGCACGCGAGAGCTCAATAGGCTCCGTGGACCCAATGGGCACTGCCTCGCCTTCAGTTGCACGTTCGGCCTCGTCCAAGTTAGACAGCGTAAGGATGTCGTTGACAAGCGCTGCCAAGCGGCCCGCCTCACGATAGATGCGACCGCCAAAGTTGCGCAGGTCGTCCTCGCCCTCGACCATGCCGTTTGCGATGAGCTCGGCATAGCCCGAAATCGCCGTAAGCGGCGTCTTGAGCTCATGGGTGATATTCGCCGTGAACTCGCGGCGCATACGGTCGTTGTCCGCTAGCACCGCCATTTGGCGCTTGAGTTCCTGGCGCTGCGACTCGATACGCTCAAGCATGGGGACCATCTCGGCATAGGCGTGCTCATAGCTACGGCGTGGGTGATCCAAATCCACCTCTTGCAACGGCGCGATGATGGCACGGGACTCACGGCGCGCCATAAAAAACGAGAGTACCGCACCCGCTGCTGCGATAAGCAGCATCGGCGCCAGCATCGACAGTAAAATCGCCGCAACGCCAGGCTGGGCCTGCGCCAAGCGAACGACCTGGCCGTTATCAAGGGTGACGGCGCGATACAGCATAATCTCGTCGAGTGTAGAGCTTGCGCGCTCCGCGGAACCCGAACCACTCTCAAAGGCCTCGATGACCTCGGGGCGATCGCCATGGTTGGGCAGTGTGGAAGGCGACGCCTCGTTGTCGTAGGCAACCGATCCATCCTTGTTAATCAGCGTGATGCGCAAGTCCTCGCGATCGAGGCTACGCAAGAACGGGATGGGCTCCTGCTGCTCGTCGAGGGCGGCAGCAATGAGCTCGGTTTCCTGCGCCAGGTTGGCACTCGTGGCATCCGCCAAGGTGTTTTGCACAAAGAACGCACCCAGCACCGTAAACGCCACGATAACCGCCATGGCACAGACAAAGATCGTCACAAAAACGCGGTGCGACAGCGTATGTTTTCCCTGGGGGGCGAAGACCACGGGTTACTCCTCCGATGCGGTGGCCGCGGTGTCGTCACCTTCGGCACCATCACCGGCAGAAGGCTCGGCCAAGCGGTAGCCCACGCCGCGTACGGTCTCGATGGCGCTGGCATGCTCGCCCAGTTTTTGGCGAAGCGTCTGCACGTGCACGTCAACGGTGCGCGAACCGCCGTCGAAGTCCCAGCCCCACACGCTCTGCAGCAACGACTCGCGGGTAAAGACCACGCCGGGCTTGCGCATGAGGTACTCGAGCAGGTCGAACTCGCGCAGGGTGAGCTTAAGCGGCTCGCCGGCAACGGTCACCTCGCGATGGCTGGGCGAGAGCACGATGTCGCCCACGCTGAGCACATCGCTCGCCTGCTTGACCATGCCGCCGCGACGCAGCAGTGCGCGGCAGCGGCTCGCAAGCTCCATGAGCGAAAACGGCTTAGTCAGGTAATCGTCGGCACCGCCATCGAGCGCCATCACCTTGTCGAGTTCGGTGTCCTTGGCGGTAAGCATCATGATGGGCACCGTCGCCGTCAGGCGATCGGCACGCAGGCGACGCATAATCGCCAAGCCATCGGTGTCGGGCAGCATGATATCGAGCAGCACAGCATCGGGCACCCGTCGCGCCACGGCAGCTTTAAACTCGCCATCACACGAAAAGCCCTCGGCCTCGATTCCCTGCTTGCGCAGCGCGTAGACTGTCAAATCCCTGATGTTGTCATCGTCCTCGACGTAATAGATCATGTTGAACCCCTTTGCGGCCGATATGACCGCATCTTAACCCTAAAGGCACCTGTAAAAGACAGCGTCAGCCAAAACGCCCCGTCAAATAATCCGCGGTGCGCGGATCGGACGGATTCTTGAAGAGTTGCGCGGTGGGCGCGTGCTCCACCAGCTCACCCAGCAAAAAGAACGCAACCGAATCGGAAATACGCGCGGCCTGCTGCATGTTGTGCGTCACGACCACCAGCGTGCAGGTCTCCTTGAGCTCGCAGGCCAGCTGCTCCACCACCAACGTCGACACAGGGTCGAGTGCCGAGGTCGGCTCGTCCATCAGCAGAATGTCGGGCTGCACGGCAAGTGCGCGGGCGATGCACAGGCGCTGCTGTTGTCCACCCGAAAGACCCAGGCCCGACTCTTTGAGCTTGTCCTTGACCTCATCCCATAGCGCAGCGCGACGAAGGGAGTCCTCGACCAGCTCATCCAGCGCAGCGCGATCGCGCACACCCATACCGCGCGGACCATACGCGACGTTGTCGTAGATGCTCATGGGAAACGGGTTGGGGCGCTGGAACACCATGCCCACGCGCTGGCGAAGGCGGCAGATGTCGTAGTCGCCCAGGATATCTTGACCATCGAGCGCAATCTTGCCCTCGATGCGGCAGTCCTTGATGCCGTCGTTCATGCGGTTAAAGCAGCGCAGCAACGTGGACTTTCCGCAGCCCGAAGGCCCGATGAACGAGGTAATCTGCTTGTCGCGGATCTTGATATTCACGTCCTTGAGCGCATGGTGGTCGCCATAGAACAGGTCGAGGCCCTCAACATCGATTCGCGTCGGCGAGGCGGCAAGATCCTCTGCCGTGGGGCGAGTCGCATCCCCAACCTCGCGCTCGTGCGCGGCCTCGGCCTGCGCTTTCATGAGTTCTTCAAGCTCCGTGGGCTCCACAGCCGCAGCAGCCGTCATACCGCATACCTCCACATCAATATCAATTCAGCAGTATCGATAGTAGGAATCGCGGCTCATATGCACGTGAGCGCATTGTCAAGTGTTTGTAAGGGCACACTGGCTATGCGGCGGGCAGCTCGATGGTGAATATCGTGTGTTCGGGCGTCGATTCACATGCAACGGTACCGCCGTGCGCGCATACGATCTCCTTGGCGATGGCAAGCCCCAGTCCAGCGCCGCCGCGATTGGTCGCACGCGCCGCATCCAGGCGATAGAACTTCTCAAAGATCACCTTGAGCTTTGCCTCAGGGATGGGATCGCCCTGATTGATAAAGCGCACGCGCACGCCACCGCCGTCCCGGCGTCTGGCCTCGATCGTGATGGTCGAGCCCTCATAGCTATAGGCAATAGCGTTTTTCATGATGTTGTTGAACACGCGAGCCATTTTGTCGCCATCCACGAGCACCGTCAGGTCCTCGCGAATATCAACTTGGACTTCCTTATGCTGCTCGTTGAGGATGGGATAGAACTCGTCAGTCACCTGAGCCAGCAGCAACCCCAGATCAACATAGCCGCGCGTGAGCACGATATCGTGGAAGTCAAAGCGCGTGATATCGAAGAACTCTTCGATGAGCGTATCGAGCCGGTGCGCCTTGTCGAGCGCCACGCCCGTAAAGTGCGCACGTTGCTCAACCGGCAGCTCGGGAGCCTCTTGCAGCAGCGAAAGATAGCCCACCACACTGGCAAGCGGGGTGCGTAGGTCATGTGCCAAGTACGTGACCAAATCGTCCTTGCGATGCGACTCGTCACGCAGAGCTTGCTGCACCTTGCGCTCACGGTCACGCACGCGGTTAAGGGCGCCCTCGACCTCCAAGAAGTCGCCGTCGATGTTATCCCAGGTGTCGGGGTGATCGATCAGGCGATCTTGAATACGAGCGGCCAGCACACAATCGGCATGCTGCTCGCCCTGCTCGTAGCCCTGGTAGTACAGGGCGCGGCCACACAAGAACAGCACGCACGCGGCAAGCGCCAGCACAAAGCCAAGCATGTTGAATACAAAGCCGGCATCGAACAGCACCGGCCCTTCGATGCCGCCGAGCGCCATGGCGCCAATCGCCAACGTCATGGCCCACGCGGCGCCGCCAATCACCACGCAGCGGCACACGATCTCAAATCGATCGATCAGCAAAAAGCCGACAAGCAGCACCGCCAAGATTCCGACGATGTTGTCGATGCCAATCAGCAGCAGGCTCAGCAAAAAGAGCAGCACCGTTGCAAGCGCGCGGTTGTCGACGACCGACCTCACGTATTCAAAGAGCCGATCGGGCACCTCGAACGCTTGCCTATCGTCTTTTGTCATATCAAGATCCTCACAAGCGAAAAGCGTTATTCGATGATGTAGCCGACGCCCCAGACGTTTTTGATAAAGCGTGGCTTTTGTGCGTCGTCGCCGATCTTTTCGCGCAAGTGGCGAATATGCACCATCACCGTATTGTTGGAGCCGGGCATAAAGTCCTCGTTCCACACCGCGCGGAACAGGTCCTCCACGGCCACCACGCTGCCGCGATGCTCGACCAGATACAGCAAGATTGAATACTCGGTGGGCGTGAGGCGAACCGGTGAACCGTCCACTGTCACGGAACGAGCATCGCGGTTGATCTCCAAGCCGTCGAGCTGAATGGTCGGCGACTCGGCCGCCTGTGCACGGCTACCGTAGCTGGTGTAGCGGCGAAGCTGAGCGTGCACGCGCGCGATGAGCTCCAGCGGACGGAACGGCTTAACCACGTAATCGTCCGCGCCAAGCGAAAGGCCCCCGATCTTGTCTTGCTGGGCATCGCGCGCCGTCAGCATGATCACGGGATAGGTATGGCTGGAACGGATCGTACGCAGCAGCTCAAACCCATCGATATCGGGCAGCATGACATCAAGCAGCGCCAGATCGAACTCCTGCTCCAAAATCGCCTTGGCAGCATCGGCCCCGCTATAGGCAATCTGGACATCAAAGCCCTCTTTTGTAAGGTAGATGCCAACCAAGTCGGCGATGGCCTTCTCGTCATCAACTACCAAAATGCGCTCGTTCATGCGTGCTCCTCTCGCGCTCCATTATGCCTGAGGCGACGCACGCCACACACAACAAGCGTGGGTGATTAAGTCGGCCTTAAGCACCCTTGTGCCCGTTCGGGTGCGGATGTGGGCCAAGCGCACACGCGATGATCGCCGACGCCGGCAAACGATATACTCTAGTTTCAGAAGAGACCATCCCGTCGAAAGCGAAATCTGTGAAGTCCCTCACCTCTTTTGCAAAGCGCTCAGCCCAGCTTGCCGCCGGCTTTGTCTGCGCTATCGCCCTTGCCGCTGGCGCGCCCACCGTCGCCGGCGCCCAAGTGCTCACGACCGACAACGTTTGCGGCAAAACCGCCGATGCGCGCGGCATCACGGCCGAAAACCTGCCCGATATCGATGCGACCAATGCCCTCGTCATGGGCAAAGACGGCACCGTCTACTATGGGCGCGGCGCCGATGAGCAGGTCAAGATTGCCTCGATCACCAAGGTCATGACCGCAATCCTAACCGTCGAGAATTGCAAGATGGACGAGAAGGTCACGGTGAGCAACGCCGCAGCCACCGTGGGTAATTCGACCGCCGGCTTGCTCGAAGGCGACGAGCTTACCGTGGAGCAGGCGCTGCGCGGCCTGATGATTCCCTCGGGCAACGATGCCGCCATCGTGCTCGCCGAATATATGGGCAAGAAGATCGACCCTAAGACCAAAGACGCCGAGGCCACATTTGTGAAGGCCATGAACGAGCGCGCTAAGAAGCTCGGCTGCACCGGTACGCTTTTTGAAAACCCGCATGGTCTGGACTTTGATGAGTGGGCTGGCAATATGCACTCAACCGCACACGACGTAGCGCTGATGATGCAGGAGGCCATGAAAAACGACACGATCCGCGAGGTCGTAGCGAGCGAGAATTCCTGGATCGAGGTCACGGGCGCCGACGGCGCCGACCATTCGCATTCCATGGACACGCATAACTATTTGCTGGGCCAAGATGGCAACATCGGTGGCAAGACTGGCACCACCGACGACGCGGGCTATTGCTTTACGAGCGCCTACAACCGCGACGGCGACGAGATCTACACCGTTATTTTGAACTCCACCACCACCGATCAGCGCTTTACCGATACCGCCACCCTTGCCAACTGGTACTACGACCACAAGGTGACGGTCGCAATCGCCAACACGCAAGAAAAGACCGTCAACGGCAACCCGCTTATGGCGCGCATTAGTCAAACCGACTGGACGGATAAGACAATCGACGCCACGCTCGCCGATCCCACGGCGCAAGCGACCGTGTTTTCTCTTGCCGGCGAGGTGACCGAAAAGGTTAGCTACGACGATCTTTCGGGCACGGTGCATGTGGGCGACAAGGTGGGCAGCGTTACACTCAAGCAGGACGGCACCAAGATCGCCGTCATGGACCTGGTTGCCGACGAGGAAGGCGCAGGGCCGAATCCCATTGAATGGCTGCTCGTGAAGCTCGATCGCTTGGGCCGCCGCATCGATAACCGCCCACTTGCGGCAGAGAGCGAGACCGTCGCCAAGGCTCCTGAGATGTAGAGTGCAAGAATAATCAGCCCACTGAAAGGAGGCGTCCGAAAGGATGCCTCCTTTTTTGAGGGTTCGAATCCCCAGCCGCCATTCTTGATAATAAAAAAGGACCCCAAATGGGACCCTTCTTCAAATTCGTACTGGCGGAGAGCTGGGGATGTCCGGGCACGCTGCGCATGCCCTCCGGCTTCAAAGCCTGGCAGCTTTTCTCCCACGGGCTACAAACGCTTTCGCGTTTGCTTAACGCCCGTGCCCTCTCGGGTTCGAATCCCCAGCTAACGTGGTTCAACTAAAAAAGGGCCCCTTTCGGAACCCTTCTTTAAAGTCTTACTGGCGGAGAGCTGGGGATTCGAACCCCAGATGCCCTTTTGGGGCATACTCGCTTAGCAGGCGAGCACCTTCGGCCTCTCGGTCAGCTCTCCGTAACAGCCGTTCTATAGTAACCAAACAGCCAAGGATGGGCAAGGGGGAATTTTGGAGCGATTCCGATTTGCCAGTAGACGTCTCAGCCAATCATCTCAATTTGTAACAGTTACAGGCCGAATCTTCGTCCAGATGTTACAGATTTAGACAAACAGTCAGCGCCATCCGCAAATGTCTCAATCTGAAACACCTGCATGCCGTAATCCCCTCTAGATGTTACAGATTGAGACAAAGATGCGGGGGCAACCACAGCGGCGGCGTCGATGCCTCCAGTCTTTATTAGTCCGCTCGAATGGTCTCCAACAGATAATCGCGCATGTACGGAATTGCAAACGAAACACAGCCGTAGCCGGCAGGCTCAATCAGTCCCGTATCGATCAGACGTTTGCGATACGACCCGACTTTATTCGCCGGCAATCCCATCTTTTTGGCAATATCACCGTTCGTAATCTCGCCGCCTTCGCATTGCGCCATCGCCGCGAGATATTGAAACTGCCGCTCCGACACCCTGCGCAGCGCGGGGGCAATCACCATGGCATTGAAACTATCAAGAGCCGCCTGGACACCCTTGCGAGCCGCCTCTTCACTCACGCTCTCCGACCCGCTGCGCGCAGCAACCTGCCAAGCGTAATATCCGACCAACTGGACCATAAAGGGATAGCCTGCCGAAGCCTTTGTTAAAAGCTCAGCAACGCCTTCGTCGAGTTCCTTGCCCGCACGCCTCATCGTATCCTCAAACGATCCGCCGACTTCAAAATCTGAAAGCCGCGTGAGCTCGATATGCTTCGCCCTCTGAAGGAACGTCAACGTATCATCCACCACCACGCCATCCACCGAGGTTGGCAAACCAGCGAATGCAAAGGCGACATTCGCCCCTTGGCGAATCAAGAGCTGCATTTCATTACCCAGCTCGCGCATTTCCTCAGTTGAGGCGTCCTGAATCTCATCGAGTGTGATGAGCAAACCACCTCGCTTCGCGGCATCGTACATCGCCTCCCCCAGATGAGAGGCTGACTTCGACAGCTCTACGGAGCCAAGGCTGACTCCTAAAATCGATGGGGAAATCGACATTGATGCAAGACGAACATTTCGCTGCAGAGCCTCGAGAATTCTGTCGCAAAAACCGGCATTTGAGGCGACGTCGACAACCTCGAATCCTTTTTTGCGCGCAAGATCGCCCAATGCGTTGAGGAGCACCGTTTTACCCGTGCCTCGGACACCCGAGATGCGCATGAGTCGATCGGGGGCACCAGGGCCATTCTCAAGAGCTTCGGCAAAGTCATCCAAAACAGCGTCGCGTCCGATAAGCTCAGGTGGATTCATGCCCGCTGTTGGCTTAAAGGGATTAATAGCTTTTGACATTCGACCTCCTCTGCCAGTTTTAACAACTTTAACAAAGTTTAGCAACTTTAGCAGAGTTTAACAGTTTTAGCAGGCTCGGCGGCTTTATGCCTTACCGATTCTGTCGGGTCCTCCCGCCCGCGCCGATACAAATAGCGCGGTGCGGCCCCTCTATATCGCCCCTACCCCAGCGAGCGGTTGAGGGAGCCGAGCTCGTCGTTGCCCATAGTGCGCCACATTTGGTAGATGCAACCGCGTGCCAGGAAAAAGAAGCCGTTGTCGACCAGTTGAACAGCGGCATCTGCCAGCTGATTCGTCACGGCGGACACTGGCGGCAGCTCGAGTCCAGCCTTGTGGATGGTCTCAACCGCTTCTTCGAACGTCGGAGGCTCGCTGACGCCCATCTCGTTCATAAGGCCCTGCATTTCTTCCAGCGCGCTGCTGCCCGACTCCTCGCCGCGCGGCACTAGACGGTAACAAGCCAGCGCCAGGTCGAGCTGATCGCAATTCCAATAGGCAAACGCCAAGCGATAGAACAGGTAGCCAATTGCAGAACGATCGCTGGCAATACGTAGGCCGTGGCGCGCCACCTCGATAATCTCGTCAAAGCGCTCCAGACGCGCAAGCACGTTGATGAGTGCAAAGTGCGATTGCATGGACGAGCGCGCCAGATCGTAAAGATGGCGCACCTCGGGCAGTGCTCGTTCAAAGTCCTCTTGCTCGGCGTAAAAGCTGCAGATCTCGTGCTGGGCAAAGTACAGCGCATCGGGCGCACGAAGGATTCGCACAGAGTCGTCTTCTTCCAACACCGGTAGCACCATGCGCACCAGCTGGTTATCGCAAAACTGCGTTTGAACCGGACCTGTCGCTAAAAGCTCGGCGACGGCGCACTTAGCCTCCAACTCCTCGACAAGACGGGAAAAGCCTTCAAAAGCACCTGTACGGTCGACTTTTGCCTGCTCGCGCAATTCAACAACACGGGCCACGTATGGGTCATCGTCCTCTTCCATGACCTCCAACTCGTCAGCCGTATCGGCAAGCAGCAGATTGCGCAGCGCCGGCGGCAGCGTGCGATGGTCATCACGCGGACGAGCATGAACCTCCGCAGGCTCAATCGTCTCCGGAGCGGTTGACTCATACGCCTCAAGCACACGCTTGCACGGCATATCGTCCATGTCCATGTTCTCAAGATCCTTGGCGACAGGCACGCAATCGGCCAGATAGGCCGCACGCCCAAAGAAATACGTTGCGACAACGCGCTCGCCCTGCTCACTGTCGGTAGCAGCAATCTGCACATAGCAGCGCGTGATGCAGGTGCCCGCGGCAAAACACGCTGCCGCAAGCGTGAGTGCCACGCGCGCATCGTGCTCCGCGGCCCAGATCGCCCGCGTGTCCTCGTCCAGCTCGCGCCAGGCGTCATCCTGAGCGTCGTATTCACGTTGCGGCATGGCATCAACGACAGACTGCCCAAACCGAACGAGCATAATCCCCTCGGCAACGTTTGCCCGATAGGTATAGTCGAGCCGCGTGACCACGTTGAGCGCCTCAACGATTCGCGCAAAACGGGTGCGCACGTCCCACTCGCCGCCCGGCTGGCAAGCCACCGTACCCGGCTTGCCCCACGGGTTATCGCTCGAAGCCGTATCGAGCAGTCGGGGAACATCGTTGGTCGTCTTGGCGATATGCCACGCATCAAAGAGCGCGCAGCCCTCAAGGCTCGGCGAGGATGCCGTAGGGACCAATCCGGCCCCGATGCGCTCAAGGATGCCGGAGAGGCGGTTGAGACGGCACTCGACGGCAAGCAGCATGTCAATCTCGTCCTGGTCCAGCAGGCTACGATCAAAATTGAGATAGAAAATCTTTGAGCGATCAATGCGAGCCAGGCTCATCTCGGACTTGGCAGCGATGGTGCGCAGGCGGGGCAAGTCAATTTCGCTCATAAGGGCGGCGGCATAGCGCTCGATACCGCTCGGATTCTCGGCATGGTCAACGCGGTAAAGCAGCGTCTCGATAGCATCGGGGAGCGGTGCCGTGTTAAAGCCCAAAAACACCTCGACCGGCTCGGGCAACTTTACGAGCTTGATCTTGTCGACTACGTTTTGCATACCCTCGTCGAGTCCGCCGGCGTCCGCCGTGTTCACAATAGCGCTTTCGGAGTTGGCAAATATCACGTAGCGCAAGAACATCGAGGCCATGAACTCGCCGTAAGGAAGGGCGCGGGTCGAATTCCATGTCTCGTGGTCGGACTGCTCGCGCATGGGGCCTTCGGGAGAGCCGGCAGTTTGCGCACACGCGCGCATTGCACCGTTGGCTTCCCTTACCATAATCTCACCAATACTGGAATCCGACTCGTCAAGGACCAGTTCCATGTCGGGATCGTTGGGCAGCGGAGCCTCGCAGACGGGGCGGTCCACCTTGTACACCTCACCCGAAACGCTTACGTAGCCCAAAAGCGACACATGACTTTTGCCAACGAATTCGACGACATAACAAGATTCATGCTGGTCCTCGCCAAAGAGTTTCCAGACCACGCCATATGAGCGCCCCGCAGGCTGCTCGGGCATCGCCGGAAAGCGCTTTTTGGGATCGAGAAACCTGAGCCTGTATGTCGGACGCTCTGCCACGAAATATCACCCTGATCGGTCGTTGAGAGAAGGAGTGGTCGCGGATGGGCCGCGACACCTACTCGGAATCTTACACGAGTCGACAGGAAATCGTCCCTTTGGACGAAAGCACTCAAGCTGGCGTAAAAGAAAAGCCCCCGTTGCCGGGAGCTTTAATCTCAAATGGTGCGGCGTATAGGATTCCGCGCATCCGCTGCGCGGATCCGCACCGGCTTCGCCCGCCTGCCGGCGCGCTC